>JBCCXV010000006.1:0-22916 GCA_039191195.1 Planctomycetota bacterium | reverse complement strand
CCTGCCCACCTCGGTGAGCCCCCTGTTCGACTAACCGCGGACCCAACCCCGGCTAACCCCAGCGAGCCCCGACTCGCTCATCCTCGAAACGCCCCGCGCGGCCTCACCGCCGCGTGGGGTGTTTTCTTACGCACTCACGCCGACGAGAGAGCGGCCAACCAGCGCTTCGCCTCGCCCGGCGTGCGCAGCACCACCGACTCCTGATCCGGCCGAAGGCCCGCCACCAGCCGCACCAACTCCCCGCGTTTATCCAGGTGAAACCGCCAGACATACTTCATGAACGCCCAGTCGAAGCCCTCCCGGCAGCCCTCGGCGATATCAGGACGCCCGACCAACCGGCCCGTCACCTGACGCTTGACCACCCGCCAGCGGTACACCCGCGGCGCGTAGTCCAGCAGCAACACCGTGTCCGCACGGTCGAACCGCCCGCACGGCGAAGCCAGCCAGTTCCCTTCGATCACCCAGCGGCCTCGCGCGACCTCCGCCTCGAGTTCCGCCCGCGCTTCCGCTTGATCACGCATCACCCAGCCGGCCCGCCAGAACACCCGGTCCAGGTGCACCACCGGCAGGCCGGCGCGCTCGCCCAGCCGACGGGCCAGCGTGCTCTTGCCCGCCCCGCACGGCCCCAATACACAAACACGCCGCATCAGCGCATGCTATCGGCGTGACCAAACGCTCCAAGGCATCGAAACTGAAATCGACTCATTCGCCGAATGAATCTTCCGGGGGCGGGGAACCTTCCGGGGGGGCTTCCGGGGGGCGCTACGCCTCGCGCGGATACCTCAAGCTCGAAGCCGCCCTCCAGGCCTTCGACCTCGACCCCACCGGCCACCGCTGCGCCGACCTCGGCTGCTCCCACGGCGGGTTCACCGACTGCCTGCTCCGCCACGGCGCCCAAACCGTCTACGCCGTCGACACCGCCTACGGCCAACTCGACTACCGGCTCCGCACCGACCCGCGCGTCGTCGTCCTCGAACGCACCAACGCCCTCCACGCCGACCCCCCGCCCGACGCCGCACAACAATGCGACCTGGTCGTCCTTGACCTCGGCTGGACCAAGCAAGACAAGGCCGTGCCCGCGGCCCTCCGCTGGCTGTCGCGCGAACCCCACGCCCGGATCATCACCCTCGTCAAACCCCACTACGAGACCGGCGAGCACCGCCTCACCGACGACCAGGCCCGCCAAGCCTCCGAACAAGTCGCCCGAGAGGTACTGCCCACCCTCGGCGTCGAGGTCCTCGGCCTCATCGACTCCCCCATCCCCGGGGGCAAGGGCGGCAACCTCGAACAACTCGCCCTGCTCAAGCGGTACGACACATAGACCAACCCGTTACCGCAGCGACGCCGGCACCGCCTCTTGGTCCATCCGCTCAATGCTCGCGCCGAGCTGGTTGAGCGTCTCTTCCATCCGCTGATACCCGCGGTCCAGGTGGTACACCCTGTTGATCACCGTCGTGCCCCGCGCCGCCAAACCCGCCAGCACGAGCCCGGCCGACGCACGCAGGTCGCTCGCCATCACCGGCGCCCCGACAAGCTCTCGCACACCCGAGATCATCGCCGAGGCGCCCACCCGCGTGATGTTCGCGCCCATCCGCAGCAGCTCCGGCACGTGCAGGAAGCGGTCGGGGAAGATCTTCTCGGTCACGATCGCGTTGCCGTCGCACAAGCACAACAGCGCCATCAGCTGCGCCTGGAGGTCCGTCGGGAAACCCGGGTGCGGCTGCGTCACCACGTGCGTCGGGTTCAAACGCCGGGGCGAAACCACCCGCACCGTGCACGGCCGGCCCACCTGCCCCGCTTGCTCATCGCCCACCACCTCCACCTGCACGCCCACCTGCTCTAAGCGGTCGAGCGACGCGGTCAGGCAGTCGATCGGGAAACGCTCCAAGACGACATCGCCGTTGGTGATCGCCGACGCTAGCACGTACGTCCCCGCCTCGATGCGGTCGGGCATCACCCGGTGCTCGGCGCCCCGGAGCTCGTCCACGCCTTCCACCGTCACCCTCGGTGTGCCCGCGCCCTCGATCCGGGCCCCCATCGAGGCCAGCAGCTGCGCGAGGTCTTCGATCTCGGGCTCGCACGCGGCCGACTCGATCACCGTCGTGCCCTCGGCCAGCGCCGCGGCCGACATCACGTTGGCCGTGCCCAGCACCGTCGACCCGTTGGGCCCCCCCAGGAACACCCGGGCGCCGCGCAACCGATGCCCCCCCTTGCCGTCGGCCGGCGCCGAGGCGGAGATGTACCCGCCCTCCAGCTCGATCTCGGCCCCCAGCGCCCGCAGGCCTCGCAGGTGCAGGTCCACCGGCCGGTCGCCGATCGCGCACCCGCCGGGCATCGACACCTTCGCCCGACCCCGCCGCGCCAGCAGCGGGCCCAGCACGCACACCCCCGCCCGCATCGTCCGCACGATCTCATACGGCGCCGTGTGCAGCCCCTCGTCCTGGGGCGCCATCCGCAGCGACGACCCGCCGCCCACGCCCTCCCGCGACACCTCGACCCCCAGCGCCTCCAGCAGACGCACCATGTTCTGGATGTCCGACAGCACCGGCGCCCCGGCTAGCGTCAACGGCTGGTCCGTCAGCAGCGCCGCCGCCATCAACGGCAGCGTCGCGTTCTTCGACCCGTTCACCGCCACCGTCCCCCGCAGGGGACGGCCGCCCTCAATCACAAACGCGTCCATGCTCCGGCCTCCAAACCCGGCGCCACGCCGGGATTTGTGCTTAATCGACCATTGCCCCCGATCCCCGCGACATGGATACTCGACAGCGACCGTCTTTTCCATTCGCCGGCGCTTCCCGCCGGCCGCCCCGGAGCCGCCCCATGCCCCGCCGACCCGCGCTCGTCGCCGCCCTCGCCAGCCTGCTCCTCGCCCTGCCCGGCCTCGCCGACCCCGTCCCGGCGCCCGTCTCACCCCAGGGCGGCGCCATCAACCCCGGTGCCAACCTACCCGTCCCCGACTGGGTCAAGCCCGGCGTACGCCTCGTCTACTACAGCGGATCACACTCCAGGGACTCCGGCCGCGGCGCCAACCTCGTCCCCGATCCCAACGGCCCCATCCGAGATGACCAAGGCAACCGATACTCCTGGGCGAAAAACGTCGGCGGCCCCTCCACCGGCAACACCGCCGGCCACGGCTACACCGTCCACGACATCCTCGAAGTCAAAGACGGCCGCGTCACCGTCCGCACCAACAACTACGTCGTCATGGGCGCTATCGGCCAAGCCCCGCCCATCGCCACCAACGCCACCACCACCGTCTACGACGCCGCCACCGGAGGCGGCGCCTGGATGCACCCCCAAACCCTCCAAGCCCGCACCGGCAAGTTCTCCGGCCCTTATCAAACCATCACCGGACAGAACTACCAGGCCATCATCATCGGCGACAAGCAGCACCACCAAACCTACGACGTCAAGTCCGGCCTCCTCTTGGGCGAGCTACTCGTCAGCCAGTCCAACATCGGCAACACCGTCGACCCCGACGGAACCATCAACCCACGCAGCCGGTCCAGCGCCGCCGTCGTCAGCTTCGTCAGCTTCCGCCAACTCGACCCCGCCTTCGCCGCCGCCGGACAGATGCCCACCTTCGTCCGCCCCGGACTCACCCTCCAATACCAGGGCGGCATCGGCGCTTCGCAAGCGATCGGCGGATACAACACCCCGCCCTCGCCCTTCTCGGTCACCCTCACCGTCGACCGCGTCAACCAGGGCGTCGCCCACTGCACCTCCGTCAGCCAGTTCCCCGGCTTGGGGGCACCGCCCGCACGCGAGCCCAAAACCGCCATGGCCTACGGCAGCTACTGGGCCCCCACCGCCATGCTCCAAGGCCTCCGCGCCGGCCAGACCCTCGACGAAGACCCCGCACTCATGACCCGCACCGTCGTACGCCACGCCGGCCCCGATCAACAAGGCCGCAACGTCGTCACCCTCCACACCGCAAACCCCTCCTTCGACGGCTACCAGACCTACGACCGAAACACCGGCGTCCTGCTCGACGCGCTGCTGGTCAACCACACCACCAACCAGTACACCCGCCTAACCCTCCAGAACATGCGCTGAGCTCGCCAAACGCCCCCAGCCGCACAACCCACGCCCCACCGTTACCATCGGCCCGCCGCCCCACCGCCGCGGAGGTCCCGATGCAGCTCGAATCCCTCATCCGCGACGTGCCCGACTACCCCAAGCCCGGCATCGTCTTCAAAGACATCACCCCCCTCTTGGCCGACCCCGCCGGCCTCGCCATGGCTGTGGAACAAATGGCCAACCCTTTCCGCAGCCTCGGCATCCAGGCCGTCTGCGGCGCCGAGTCCCGCGGCTTCATCTTCGGCACCGCCATCGCCCAAGCCCTCTCCGCAGGATTCGTCCCCATCCGCAAGCCCGGCAAGCTGCCCCGCGAGGTCAAGTCCATGGATTACGACCTCGAGTACGGCGTCGACAAGCTCGAGATCCACCACGACGCCGTCGAGCCCCGCATGCGCGTCCTCATGGTCGACGACCTCCTCGCCACCGGCGGAACCCTCCAAGCCTGCTGCAAGCTCGTCCAAGACCTCGGCGCCGAGATCGTCGGCATGACCGTCCTCATCGAGCTCGCCTTCCTCCAAGGACGCGCCAAGGTCGACGCCTACGGCGACGCCCACGCCGTCCTCACCTACTAGCCCACTCGCGCCCGAGCCGACCCCGTGCCCCGCGCCAGATCCCGGACTCGACAACCACGCCCCGTCGTCACCCGGAGCCGACGCAAGGGCCCACCCGCCGTTACGTCCTACTGGGACCGCACGCGCTGGCCCCTCCAGTCGCTCTACTTCCTCCTGCCCCTCCTACTCGCCTACCAGCTCGGCGCGATACTCCTGACCTCCGGCGACCGCCTGCCCCCCATTTTCGCCGAGTCGCTGCTATCGCAATTCTTCGACCTCTTCGGCGTCACCGGCGTCCACCTGCCGGGCATCGTCGTCGTCGTGGTCCTCCTGGCCCAACACGCCGTCACCCGCGACCCCTGGCAGGCCGAGCCCCGGCTATACCTGGGCATGGCCGTCGAGGCCGTGCTCCTGGCCATGCCGCTCCTAGCCTTCGCCGCGCTGCTCTCACGCGTCGGGGACCCCGTCGCCGGCATCACCAGCGCGCTGGCGGCACCACCGCCCGAAGACCCCGTCGCCGCCATGACCTGGAAGCAGCGCATCCTCATCGCGCTCGGCGCCGGCATCTACGAAGAGCTCGTGTTCCGGCTCATCGCCATCGCCGCCCTGCACACCGTCTTCTACGAGCTCTTGCGACTCAAGAACCGCACGGCCGTGGTCGCCTCGGTCGTCCTCAGCTCCGCCGCCTTCGCCGCCTACCACTTCGTCGGGCCCAGCAACCCCTTCGACGCCGCACGCGCCACCCTCTACGTCGCCGGCGGGGCCTACCTCGCCGCCGTCTACATCCTTCGCGGCTTCGGCGTCGTCGTCGGCGCACACGCCGTCTACGACATCATCGTCTTCAGCCGGCTGTGACGCAGGTCATCCCGCCTCTTGCTCGGCGCACCACTCGAACAGGCTCCGCCACTCCTTGTGCTGGATCGAAACCAGCTCCGGGTGCTCGCCGTCGAGCCCCTCGTGCCCCACCGAGTCGCGCACCTGATCCACGAACGCGAACGCGTCGTACTTGGCCACCTCGGTCCCCGAGCCGGCGCCCCCGCCCGTCAGGTCGATCCGGCGCATCGCAGGGTGGTTGCCCGCCTTGCGGTACCAATACTTGCTGTTGTCGAAGTCGCCCTCCCGACGGTGCACGATCGCGTGCCAGTACGAGCCCGTCGGCGTCCCGAGGTCCCCGCAAACCGCGTGCGCGCGGTCGATCTCGTCCACATAGAGCCACAGCGCCGCCAGCAAGTCCGGGCGACCGGCGATCGCCCGCGACCCCGCAGCACGACCAGCCGCTTCCACCGCCGCCGCCAACCCCGCAGGCTCCGCGCCCGGGCCACGCACCAGCAACCGGCCCATCGAAGACGCCATCGGGAGCGCCGCAAACACGGGCCGAAACGCCGACTCGATCCCTCCGCTCAAGTGAAGTCCGCTCTGCAACAACCGACATCCTTCCTTCTGACACGGCGTACGCCCGCACAGCAACGACCCGCGGATGATAGAACATCCCCACACAAACGACCGACCCCGGCAATCCCTATGAACGCCCCCAATCTCACTTGGCACCACGGCGAAGTCACCCCCGAGCACCGCGCCCAGATCCTCGGCCAACGCGGCGCCACCCTCTGGTTCACCGGGCTCTCCGGAAGCGGCAAGAGCACCGTCGCCGTCGCCCTCGAACAAGCCCTCACCCAGCGCGGCAGACTCGCCTACCGGCTCGACGGCGACAACGTCCGCCACGGCCTCTGCGCCAACCTCGGATTCGGGCCCGAAGACCGCGACGAGAACATCCGACGCATCGGCGAGGTCGCCAAGCTCTTCGCCGACGCCGGCGCCCTCTGCCTCTGCTCCTTCGTCAGCCCCTACCGCGACGCCCGCCAACGCGTGCGCAACACCCACCAGGCCGCCAGCCCCCCACTGCCGTTCTTCGAGGTCTTCGTCGACGTGCCCGTCGAGGTCGCCGAACAGCGCGACCCCAAGGGCCTCTACGAAAAAGCCCGCGCCGGCAAAATCCCCGAATTCACCGGCGTATCGGCGCCCTTCGAAGCCCCCGAGACCCCAGAACTCCACCTACCCACGCACGAACTCCCACTGGCGCAGAGCGTGCAAAAACTCCTAACCATGCTCGAAGCCGCCGGCGTCATCCCCCCGGCCGAAAACGCTTCCACAACCGCCTAACCCGCAAAATCCAAGCCAACAGACGAAGACGGCTCAACGAGACCGTCCGCCCCGACGGCCATCCGTGTCTTCGCCGCCCTGACCGAACAACTCGCCGATGTCCAGCCACCGCACCGGCTCAATGCCCTTCCGGTTGCTCGTCGGTCGGTAGATGATCATCTGCCCCGCGCCATCCAGGAAGAATACGCTCTCTTCCCCGTCACGCGTGTTCGCCGACAGCACCGTGTAACCCGGGCCGCTCACCACCACGGACGCCTCCGCCGGCTCCGCGTGCCAGCGTTGAAGCCCCAACACCGCCACGCAGCCGGCAAGCAAAAACGCGCTGGCCGTGAGGCGTCGCACCCAACGGGCCTCGGCAGACCCAATACCCTCAGCAGAGTTACGCCGGCTCATCGCTGGTTCTCCTTGAGCGTCTGCAAGTCTTCCGCAATGTTCCGCGAACCCAGCGGCACCACCTTGCCGCCGCTGGTCAAGTAGAACGCGACCATCCGACCGGAGGTTGTTTCGATCACGTAGATGGCCTGCTGGTCGAGCCCGTTGACCAAGCCCGACACCATGGTGTAATTCGCGCCCCCCCCAAAGCCGCCCTGCGCCACGGCAGGCCGGGGCTCAGGCCCGCCTTGCCACAGCAGCGCCGCCGCCGCCAAGAGCGCCGCATTCACCAGCCCCAGCGCTCCCAACCGCCGTCGATCCATGGTCATGCTCCTGAAAGTTGCAGACGCCCCGCCCGAAACCCGGAACCGCAAGGTCAGTCTTGGTGGCCGCGCTTGGGCGACATGAAGCTCATCACGCCCGCCGCCGCCGTCAGCAAGATCCCGGTCACGATGTACAGCCACGCTTGGCCACCCTCAAGACGCCCCGCGTCCGGGGTTTCCTGCGCCCAAGCCGCGCCGCCGTACGCGAGCGCTGCCGCCGACATCGTCAACCAGCCAAGTCGTTTGCTCATGCCATCACGATAAGCTCACCGGGCTCCGCCGACAACGCCCGCCTCCCGCCCAGGCCCCACCCATGCCCCCCGACCCCTTGGCCGCAGCCTGCTTCGCCGTCGCCGCCTATCTCTTTGGAGCAACACCCTTTGCGCTGATTCTGGGCAAGATCAACGGCGTCGACATCCGCACTTTCGGCTCCGGAAACGTCGGCGCCACCAATCTCGGCCGTGCCCTGGGCAGCAAGAAGTGGGGCATCGCCTGCTTCTTCCTCGACATGGGCAAGGGCCTCGCACCCACCCTCGCCTACGCCAACACGTTCGGCCCCCTCCACCCCGACCGCGCCCCCGGCGCCGGCGCGACCGGCTGGTGGGTCGCCGTCGCCGCCGCCGCCGTCTTGGGCCACGTCTTTTCGCCCTACCTCAAACTCAAAGGAGGCAAGGGCGCCGCCACCGGATTGGGCGCGACCCTCGCCCTCTGGCCAACCCTCACCGCCTGCGGCGGCCTCGCCTTCGTCCTGTGGTTCACCACCGCCAAGAAAACCGGCTACGTCGGCCTCGCCAGCGTCCTCGCCGCCGCAAGCCTCACCCCAACCAGCCTGGTCCTCGGCCCCGCACTCGGGCGACCCTGGGGCGAAACCCTCGTGTTCACCGGCGTCGCGCTCTCCCTCGGCGCCTTGGTCATCGCACGCCACCAAGACAACATCCGGCGCCTGCGGCAAGGCACCGAAGCCCGCGTCACCTGGGGCGGGCCCAAGGCCAAGCCCAGCGACGAAACGCCCGCTAGCCAATCAGCTTCTTGAAGCCCGACGCGATGCCCTCGGGGTTCAGGCCCTGGTGGTCCATCTGCCGCCAAAGACCGCCCATCCCCTCCTTGGTCACGCCAAGGTGGTCGTACTTCCCGGCGAAGCCGCGCTTCAGCAGCTCGCTGCCGAAGCGGGATCCGAGCCCCGTCTTCGCGTTGAACTCCTCGGCCACCAGCACCGCCGGGCTCGCCGCAAGGCGAGACATCATCGCCTCGTCCATCACGTTCAGCGTCGACTTGCACACCAGGCCGACGTCGCGCCCCGCGTCCCGCAGCGCGTGGACGCCGCCCCAGGCCCGGTGCAGCGTCGAACCGAAGCTCACCACATAACCGGCCGATCCCTCGGCGATCAGATCGTCCTTCCCCGGTTCGAACGTGTAACCATCGCCAAACACCTCGCCGCCGCCCAGCGACGACAACACCGGCGTCGAAGACCGATTGCTGAACACAAACCGCAGCCCAGGATCGCCGAACACACGCTTCACACACTTGGCGAACTGCAGCGGGTCGCCCGGGAAGTACACCCGTGTCGTGTCGCCGCCTTCTTCCGGAATGCCCGGGATCCCGCCGTCCGCAAAGAGGTTGTTGACCCCAAAGTGGCACGTGTTGTCGGCCATGTCGTCCACGCCGGCGTGGCTGAAGTGGCACAACACGTTGCAGAAGTTCAGACGGGCCATCGTGACCTCGCTGACCACCATTTCCAGGAAAGCCGAGAACGTCGAAAACACCCCCTGCTTGCCGGGGTCGAACCCGAAGCCCGCCGCGGCCGAAAAGTTGCCCCGCTCCATGATCCCGCCGAGCACGAAAACCTCGGGGAACGCCTTGCGGATCGCCGCCAACCCGGTCGAACCCTCCAGGTCGCAGTCGAACACCTTGACCGTCGACAGCCGCTGCTCCGGGCTCATCCCTTCAAGGATTTCGACCATCACCTTGCCGAACAGCGACCGGTTCTTGTCCGACTTGACCGTCGAGCCCGCGTACACCGGCCGGCTGTCCGCCTTGTCGGTCGACTCCAGCATCGCCGCCGCCGACTCCTGGCCCTTCGACCGCAGGTACGGAATCGCTAGCTTGCCCGAGATCACGTCGTGCCCGTGGATCGAACCCTCGAGCCCCTCGATGCCCACCGCCATCTTCCGCTTGTTCACCACCGCGATCGGGCCCGGCGTCGTGATCGCCTTGGCCATCCGGGCGAACAAGTCGCCCAGGTCCTCGCCATCACCAACATCGACCGCAAGCCCGTGGCCCGCCAGCGTCTTCGACACGTCGAAGCCCGTCAGGTAATCCGACGGGTGGCCAGCGATCGTCACGTCGTTGTCGTCGATCAGCAGCTTGACGTTCAAACCCTGGGCCACGGCCAGACGGGCCGCCTCGGCGTCGTTGCCCTCTTGCTGCGAACCGTCCGAGCCCAAACAGATCACGCTCGAACCCGGGTGCGCCATCGCCACGCCGTTGACCATCGGCCACATATGACCCAGCCGACCCGAACTGAACTGCACGCCCGGCGTGAAGTCCCGCTCCGGGTGGCCCGGCAGGTGCTCGCCAAACTCCCGGTAGTGCAGCAGACGCTCGGCCGGCATGTCGCCCCGAAGCACGCTGATCAGGTACTGCGTCGCCACCCGGTGGCCCGCTTCGTCGAAGAAGATCGGCACGACCTGCGGCGCATCGGAGTTCTCGGCCCCAAACCGCATGAATCCATCGGCGATCAGCACCTCCGGCACCGTGTCGAACGGCCCGCCCGTGTGCCCGCCATAGCCCCGCACCCCGCCGAGCGCCGTGAAGAACACGATCGCCTCCCGGCAGAGCGCCACGTTCGCCGCCAACACCGACTCCTGTTCGGGCGTCAGCGAACCCGCACGCGGGTCCAGAGGCAACGGCTGAAACTTCGACAGGTCGATCGGGAACTCGGCCATCGCAGGCGTCTCCATGCAGGCAGGCAAGCCACAACGCCGGGCCCGGCCCGGCGACACGCCCCTACATACACGAAATGCCGGCGCCACCCCGGCCGACGCACCCCACCCCAACCGCACCAGAGAGCTCTCAACCGCCCAACTGCGCCGAGATCGCCTCGAGCAGCCGCGCCTCCATCGCCGGATCACGACCTTCCGGCCGCCAGTCTTCCGCGGGCACCCCCCGCTCGACCCACTCCTCCGGAGTCTGCGACAACTGCGAAAACACCCGACGGGCCGAGCCGTTGATCCGCCGCAGCGCAGGGTCGTGCCGCTCAACCTCGACTTCGATACTGAGCCGATACGCTTCCGCCGGGCCCACGCCCCCATCGGCGGGCGCCAGCTCGACCCGCGCAACCCTACGCAACCGGCCCAGCGTCGAACGCCAGGCCCAGCCCTCGCTCTGCTCCGTCGCCGACCACACCTCCAACACGATCGGAGACGCCGCCGGGGAGGTCGACATCCGCCCCTGCCGGTGGTCGTCGCGCGCGATCATAAAACCCCGCTCTCGAAGGGTCAGCCGCGCCGCGTCCATCGCCGCGTCGTAACGGTCGGCGGACACCTCGATCGACTCCGCCGGCCGAGTCTCCGCCTGCGTAAAAGACTCGGACGTCGCGCACCCCCCGACGCCGCAAATCGCCGCGAGCGACAACACCCCCAACGCGGGCCAAAGTGTGTAGCCGTACCGCACGATCACTGACGCTCCGCCGACGAACCCTGCGCTTCCTGCTCACGACGCTGCTGCGCTTCCTGCCGCAAACGGCGAACCTCCGCGAGAAGACCCGCAGGCGGGGGTGGGAACAGCTCCCGCCAATCCCGTCCCTGCGCCGCCGTCTGCTGCACCGCCGTCGGCATGAACAAGTCGTAGCTCCAGGCCTGCAGGAGGCTCGGGGCAAACCCGTACGCACGGCTCCGCATATACAGCGACCGACCCGGGTCCGAGAGATACTCGGCAAACATCCGGATCTGAAAATCGGGCCAGGGCACCAGCCCACGGCGGTCTTCTCCCGCGTTCGCGTTCCCGTCGCCGCCACGATCCTCCTGCGCCACGGCGTACTCACGCTCGGCCTGCGTCATGATCCGCCGGAACACCTGCGTATTCCCCTCGGCCAATCCTTCGTGAAACGCCATGAACAGCAGCGCACGGATGTAGTTCGTCGAGATCACCGACATCCGCATATCGTCTTTCAGGATCGCCCAGACAAAGTCCTCCATGCTGAGCGCATAGTCTCTCTTGTAGATGCCGCCCTGGGGGTTGTCTTGCCGGTCGGTGTTGTAGAGATCAAGCAACCGCGCGTGCAGCCGATAGGCCAACGCGTTGCCCGGGTCCGGGTCGTTCAGGTACGCCGCCACCACCGCGTGCTGCATGAAGTTCTCGTGGCCCGAGGCGTAGGAGTCCGGCGCCGAGTTGCGCTTGCCCCACGCCTCGTCCCGCGCACGGGCCGACGCGTCCAAGAACGCCTGGTCGTACGGCTCGATGAACAAGATGTCCCACGACTCGGTCACCGAGCCGTCCCCTCGCGGGCCGCCCAGCGGGTCGAACACCAGCGAGCCGCTCCGGAACAACATCTGCAACGCGTGGATCTGCCCGCGGTCTGTGTTGATCTGGTCGATCCGCGTCTTGTCTTCCAGGTTGAACGCCCGGTCGACGCCCAGCGCCGACCAATACAACGCGTGCGCCCCCGGCGAGCGCCAATCCACCGGCGCGTACCGCTCCATCAGCCCGTACATGAACCGCGGGTCCATCCGGTACTCGGCGATCAACGCGTGCGCCCGCAGCAGCGCCAGCACCGGCGGCAGGCCATTCAACCTGGCGATCACTTGCTGCTGCTCCTGCGGGGACAACGCCCGGATGTCACCGTCGATCCGAACCCCCTCCAAATAGGGGATGAGCACGCGCTCCCGCTCCGACACCCGGTCCGAACCCAGCGCCTTGATCTTCGCCCACGGGTAGGTGTCGCGGTACATCAACAGCTTGCCGATCGACAGCATCGTCTCGACCGACAAGTCAAAACCCATCGCCTCGAGATCCTCCACCACCAGCCCGGCCTCGGGGTAGTCGGCCAGAAAACGCACACGCGTCGCCGAGTCGAGGTCCTCGGTCAACCCGCCCGTGCGCCCGTCCACGAAGTAACGCTCGGCCATCTCACGGATCGGCGCGAACATCAGCAGCAGCGCCCTGGCCCGCTGATCGCGGTCCAGCTCGGGAGGGAGCCCGGCCCGCGGGTCGCCAAGCAGCGTGTGCCACCGCTCGGCCATCCGGGCCTTGTAGTACTTGTTCATGTCGTCCGTCACGCCGCCGATCTTGTGCAGGAAGATCGTCTGCAACTCGCGGTACAAACGGATCGAATCCGGGTTCAACGGGATGGCCCGCTCACGCAACAAACGCACGCCCTTGCTGACCCAGTCCCACCGCTCGGCCGGCGTCGAGGTCTTGACCGAAATGTTGTACGCCATGTTCCACGCCTGGAACGCCCACACCTGCGGGAACCGCGGCTGCAAACGCGTGATCTGCTCCGCCAGCGTGTTGGCCTCGAAAAAACGCCCCGCCTGCTTCTGACTCTCGATCCGCTGCCACAGCAGGTTCACCGCAATCCCGCGGAAGCTGCCCATCTGCGACGCCAGCGCCGCCAACGGGTCCAGGCCCTCCACGCCGGCCGGGTCCGACTCCAGTTGCAAGTCCTGCCGAGTGGACGTGACCGCCTTCGACAACTGCGACGACGCAACCAGCGCCGCCGCCGCCACGCCCGCCGCTCCAAGCTGAACCCATCGTCGGCTGTTCATCGTCGCAACCCTTCCCGGGCCGTCCGCCCACAACACCTTACGCACGCCACGCCCAAGCGTTCACCCGCACGCGCACGCCGGCTCACGACGTTGACGCCATCGCGATCTCACGCTTGCGGAACAGCCACCATCCGCCAGCCCCCAGCGCCAGCGTCCACAGCAGGAACAGACGCCACAACGCCTCCCAAACGTCGCTCCACGGCACCAAGATCCCGTCCGCCACGAGCCCCGCCGGGCTGAATCGGTCCAGCGCAGGCACCACCTGCGCCGCCGCGCCCGCCACCATCGCCACGCCCACCTTCGCCACGTCCCCGTACTCGCCCTGGCTCCAGCTCACCTGTACACGGAGCCAGGCCTCCGACATCACCGCCCCAAACGAACCCTCGTCCAGAGACACACGGCTGTACTCCGCCGCGTCGGCCAGGATCGCCCCCGAGCCCGCCGACGCCGCGAGCGCCACCGCCGCCGCCAACACCGCCACCGGGAAGCTCAGCAGCGCCCCGAGCACCGCCCCCAGCGTGGCCAAGAACAGGAGCTTTACCCACACAATCAGCAGCGCCTTGACCAAGTTCGCCTCGAAGCTGCCCACCGCGTGCAGCATCACCAAGCCATCGGCCTTGTTGAAACTGATCGTCGGCTGCGGCTGCGCCTCGCCCGTCACCTCGCCCTGCTGCCCCAGCACCCCCGCCACGCGAGGCGGGTTCCGGATCGTCAGCTCCAACGTGCCGTCTTGCTCCACAAACCACGCCGGCACGTTCACCACGTGCGGGTCGCCCTCCGACACCGGCCCCGGGCTCAGGTCCTGCCCGCGCACCACGAGCTGCAACAACACCCGCTCGTCGCCCGTGCTCTTCGCCTCAGGCTGAAAGCGAAGCTGCACCGGAGCCGCGTACGCCGCCCGGTACACCTGAACGGCCGTCTTGAGGCTCAAACGCCCACCCAACGTCAGCGAATCCACAAACCGCGGGTCGCGCTCCCCGATCGCGCGAAAGTCCGCGAGCAACCGCTGCTCCGAACGCCCGGGATACAGCCCCGAGCGCTGCTGACGGATCACAAGCTCCAGCCGAGCCAGGTAGGCGCCGATCTCCGCATCCGACGTCATCCCTGCCGCGTTGAGCAGCGCCACCATCCGCTCCCGCGCGGCGCCTGCCTGATCACGTACGGACTCCAGACCGCGAAAACGGTACGTCTTGACCTCATTCGGGCCCACCGCCAACCACGACGACCGAACGCCCTCCACGATCTCCTGCCACAGCTCAGGACGCGCCGCCGACGGCGGGTCCCCGGGCCGACCGTACTCGGCCTCGGCTTCCTCGTCGCCCACCGCACGCGCCCGGATCGCCTCGAGCCGCTCGTACGCCTGAGCCGTCAAATCCGTCCCTTCCGCGGGAAGGGGCGGCAGGATCCGACGCGCCGTAAGCACCCGGTCGTTCACCGCGATCTCGTCCTCGATGTCCCACGCCGGCTGAGCCCGCAGCGCCAACGCAAAGCCGTACACACCCGCGCCCGTCGAAGCGAGCAGCGCCAGGTTGAGACCCGCCGCGCCCAGCACCTTCCCGCCCAAATACGACGCACGCCCGATCGGCTTGGTCAGCGTCAAGAACGCACGCTTCTTCGCCAGCTCTTCCGACACGCTCCGCGCCGTCAGCAGCACCGTCGAGATCGATAGCACCAGACCCACCAGCGTGAGCGCCCACAGCAGGAACACCCCCATCCGGTACTCCAGCCGTTCGTCCTCTCCCATCAGATACGTCAGCAGCGGCACGCCCAGCGCCATCGCGCCCACCAGCACCCCGACCACCCGCATCCGCCGCGCCTCATCGATCAGCGTCCGCGCCACCGCGAACACCGGCGACGGCCAAGCCATCGCGAGCTTCACCAGCCACAACGCCGCCTCGGCCGTCAGCAACATCCCAAGCGACGACGCCGCCACGATCCCCGCCTCGCGCCAACCCACCCGCTCGAACAGCCCGCCCAACACCACGGCCAAGAGAAGCAGCACCACCGACGCCCGCACCCCGCGCACCCACCCAACCTCACGCCAGCGGTACAGGCCCCACCCGGTCCACCCCGCGACAAAAACACAGCCGCCCCAGGCCGCCCACAAAGAAGCCGCGTGCGAACCGCTGCGCCACAAGAGCCACGACAGCGCCCCCGCCGCCAGCAGCAGCGCCCCGAACACCAACCACCAAACCACGCCGCTCAACCGCATGCCGACCGCGCTCCCAAACACGCACGATGCACGATCAACCCGGGCCCCGATCGCCCTCTTCGGCGTCGCCCATCAGGTCCGCCAACACCGACGCGTCTGCCGCACCCCCGCCCGAACCCCCCGCAGAACCACCCGCCCCCTCGCCCGACGGCGCGGCCGATTCCGCGGTCTCCGGCGCCGACGCCTCGCCAGTCAACGCGCCGAGCACTTCGTCGGCCGCGCCACGATCCGCCTCGTCCTCCCCCGCAGCCGCCGGCGACGCCTCCGGCTCCGCAGCGGGCTCCTCGACCGACTGCAACGACGACAACACCGCCGCCGCGGCCGCCCCGCCCGAGCCCGGCGAACCTTCCCCCGACGCGTCATCGTCCAGGAAGCCGGCGATCGCCCCCCCGCTTCGGGCGCCGGCCGTCGCCACCCCTTCCGCCTGCGCCTGGCGAACGATCTCGAGAAATAGCTCTTCGAGCTTCTGCCTCGGGTGCTCCACCGACACGTCGGTCACCCCCAACGCCTCCAGCGCCGCCACCAGACGATCCTCGCTCACCCCGGACACGCCCGCAAGCGAAACGACCGTCTGATCCTTCTGCTCCAGCAAGTCGCCCACCGGCCCGGCCCGACGCGCCTTGCCCCCGAACATGATCACGACCCGATCGGTCACGTCCTCGACATCCGCAAGAAGATGAGAACAAAGCACGATCGTCTTACCCCGGTCACGCAGCCTGCGGATCACCTTCTTCACGTCGGCCGTCGCGATCGGGTCCATGCCCGAGGTCGGCTCGTCGAGGATCAGCAGCTCCGGGTCGTTGATCAGCGCCTGCGCCAACCCCACCTTCCGCATCATGCCCTTCGAGAACTCACCCACCGGTCGACGCCGCGCGTGCTCCAACCCGACCATCGCTAACAACGCGTCCGACCGCTCGGCGATCGCACGACCGCTCAGCCCGTACAAACGACCGTAATACCCAAGCGTCTCCTCGGCCGTCAGAAACGGATAGAGGTACGACTCCTCCGGCAAGTAACCCACACGTTTCTTGTTCGACACCTCCGTCGCCGGCCGACCAAACACCGACACCCGGCCCGACGTCGGCGAAAGCAGCCCCAACACCAGCTTGATCGTCGTGCTCTTGCCCGAACCGTTCGGGCCGAGCAGCCCAAACACCTCGCCCCGACGAACCTCCAGATCGAGCGAGGAAACCGCCTCCACCCGCGGGCGCAGCCAAAAATCCTTAAACACCTTCGTCAACGCCGCGCAGCGGATCACCGCTTCGTCCCCACCCGGCGACGACCCGACCGATGCCACGCTGTCATCCGAACCACGCACCACGAACGCGCTCCGTCCTTCCAGAAAAACTACCGGCCGGCCGCCTGCTCACGCTCACGCTCAAAACGAGTGTCCTCGCGACGCTTCACGACCTCCGGGTCGCTGCCCACAACCAGATACAACTCGCCGGCCTCGCCGAGCTGCAACGCATCAAAGTCAATCTCCGGCCCGAAAATCACCTGCTTAGCCGCCTCTACGTACCGCACCCTGAACAGAGACGGGTCCAGCTCAAACGACGATCGCAGGTCCTCAAAACGGCGGGCTTCGGCTTCGATGCCCTGCACCAGCGCCGTTTGCTCCGACCGGGCGCGATCGATCGTTTGCGCCGCCTCGCCCCCGATCTCATACGTGCCCGCACGCGCCTCCCCCACCATCCCAAAACGCTCGAGGTCTTGCTCGGTCAACTCCAGGCTCAGGTCGCGAAACGCGCGGTCGAGCAGCGCCCCCAGACCGTCCCGCACCCCCGCGTCTTCCGACGCTTCATACGCCGACACCATCGCGGTCAACGGACCGTCCATACGGCCGGAAGGAGACGCCGACGGGCCCGCCGCCTGCGAAAGCGTCTGCACCCGATCCCGCTCGGCGTTGTCGATCGCCGACGCCCGCGCCGCCTCCGCACGGTTCACCCGCTGATACGCCTCGCGCACCGCCAGCGGCATCACCATCAACTCCGTCTGCACGCCGGTGATCTCAAGACCCGAAGCCATCTCGTCCTGCAAAACCCGGTTCGCCGCCTGCCGCGCCGCATCCCCGAGCTGCACCCGCCCGGAAATCAAGTCGTCCGCCTCCACGCGCGACGCCGCCTCGACCATGCCCGACTCGACCGCAGAACGCACCAGCACCTCACCCCGCACGGGGTCGCCCACGCTGCGCACATAGTCCGCCACGCCCTCGCTCCGGATCCGGTACTTCACCGAAAAACGCCCGTGCACGATGCTCGCGTCGCCGGCGACCAGGTACCCGTCTTTCGTCGGGTCCAGCGGGCCCGCGCGACCACGCGTCGCCAGTTCCGCCGCCGTCAACGCACGCTCGTCGTCGTCGAGCTCGTACCAGAACGATTGATCCAACGTCAGCGTCCGCTCTGACGTCTGCACCCGCACCCGGCTCTCAAACGGCTCGGGCCAGCCAAAGTGCAGCCCCGGCCCGAACACCAACGGCGTCCCGCTCGCGTCTTCCACCAGCGAGCCAAACCGCAAACGCACCGCGCCTTCCTGCTCCCCCACCCGGAACACCCCCGAAACCGCGTACGCGATTGCGAGAAGCACCATGGCCGCCTTGAGCGCCGCAAACGCAACGCGCAAGGCGTCATAAAGCGACTGCGCCGCCGGGTCCGCCTCGCGCGTCGGGGCGCTGTCGGCCACCCCGCCCGCAGGAACTACCGCGTCTAAAGACTCGTCCGACAACGGCGCTTCGGCCATCGCTCAGCGCTCCCCGTCCGAGGCGGCGCCGTCCGGCGTCAGGTGGCGCAACGCCCCCCACTGCTCGGGGCCCAAGATGAACGTCGTGGTCCCACGCGTCAGCACGGCCTTGAGCGTCTCCACCTCCAACAAGAAGGCCGCGAGCTCCGGGTTCTCGTCGAACACCTTCAGCCGTTCGTTGGCCGCCTGCTCGCCCTCGGCCACGATCGCGTCGGCCCGACGCTTGGCGAACTCCTGGATCCGCGCCGCGATCTGCTCGGCACGCGTCCGGATGTTCTGCGCCCGGGTCTCGCCCTCGCTGCGGATGTTCGCCGCCAGCGCCTCACGCACCGCCACCATCCGCTGGGTCACGTCGTTGGTGATCTCCTGCGGGAACAGCAAACGCTCGATGCCAAACGACACGATCTCCACCCCGTACCCACCCGCGGCGATCCGCTCCTTCAGCTGCTCGAAGCAATCCGCCTCCAGCGCATCGAGCTCCACCTTCTCCGGGTCAGGGTTCACCAACTGGGCGAAGTCACGCCGCGCGATCACGCTCTTGAGCTCGTCCATCGCCGGCCGGAGCTTGCGGTCCTCGAAACTCTTGAGCGTCTGGTCTTCCACCGACTTGAAGAAGGCCAGCGGGTCCGTCACGCGATACGTCACGTAACTCCGCACCGTGATCGCGAAGCCGTCCGCCGTCTGAATCTCCCGCGGCTCGTGACGCACGTGCTGCAGCGTCTTGGGGTACTTCCGCACGTCCTCCACGGGCGCCGGCCAACGCAAATACAACCCCGCCTCGGTCACCACCGACGCGTCGCCGGCGAGCACCTTGCCGAAACGCGTGCGCACCGCCGTCTCGTCGTAACGCACCGTGTACGTCGCCATCGTGTAGCCCAGGATCACAAAGATCACCAGGGTCACAACTATCTTCAGCAGCTTGTTCATCGCAACACGCCTCGCATGCTCTCAATCATCATCGAAGGAACGCCCGTTTACCGCGGGCCGCCGCCCAAAGTATTCGTCGGCGCCGGGTCTTCCAACTCAAACCGCACCGTCCCGCCCTCGGTTCCGCTGAGGTCCACGACCTTCCGCGAGTTCGCCATCCCCTCGTCCCCGGCGAGCGCCAAGAACAGCAGCCGAGCCGGGTAGTAGCCCGGGGCCGACGCAAACAAACGCGCCTGCACCGGAAAACGGCTGGCCCGTGCTTCGGCTTCTTGCACCAACCGCGTCCGCTCGGCCTCGGCCCGCACGATCAGCCTCGCCGCCTCGCCGCCCGCGCGGTCGATCGCACCCGCGATCAGCCCCGGCAGCGCTTCCAAACGGGCCGACTCCTCCTCCGTCAGCGTCTCGCCACGCGAAACCCGGTCGGACAACCCGTCGCGCTCGTTGAACAACGCCGCGATCGCCTCGGCCTCACGACGCGACCCCGCCGCCTCCGAAAGCGTTTGCGCCTCATCCGCGCGGGCGCCGGCGATCTCCGCCTTCTGCCCCTGCAACGCCGAGACCTGTTCGTGGAACTTCTCCGCCACCTCGCCAACTGGCGGGTGCGCTGCCACAAGCCGGTACGCCACCACTTCGATCCCAAGCCCCGGCTCCAGCCCTTCCCCGCCGGGCGTCGCGTCCAGACGCGCCTGCAAACCGGCCTGCAGCTCTCGTCCCGCTTGCAGGCGGTCGAGCCCGATCAGGTCGTCGATCGTCCGCCCCGCCGCATACGCCGTCAACGCCTCGGTCGCGTACAAGCGGACGAGTTCCTCCGGCTGCCGCGAGGCCCGCACGTACTTCAGCAGCCCGCCCTCCGGCTCGATCCGCCACGTCACCAGACCCTTCACCGACGTGTACTCGCCCTGCAAGATCCGGCGCCCGCTCGACGGGCCGTCGCCGTCGTCTCCGCCTGCGAGCAGCTCGGGGTCGCCCGAATCCGACACCGCCGTCGGCGCCGTGATCAGGTACTCCTCTTCCCCGCTCGTGTGGTCGTCGTTGGTCCAGATAAAGGCCTTGGTGAAGTCGAGCCCGTCGCCCACCGAGCCGACCTCAAGACTCCGGACCCGGTCCACGTTGTACTGCCGGGCCTCACCCACTGGCCACGGCCACTTCACGTGTAACCCAGGGCCTACGACCTTCGGCGATCCGCCATTCACCGTCACCACCGCTTGACGCCCCGTATCCACCACCACCAGCGAAGACGACGCCACCAATAAACCCACCGCCATCACCACCAGCGGACCCGCGGCCCGCTTCGCCATCCGGAACGCCCAGCTGCTCGAAAAGTCAACGCCAAACTGATACCGCAGCGTCTCGGAAAAGATCTTCGACAGGCTCTCGGGCCGGGCCAACAAACCCAACAAGCGAGAGTCAAACGCCGGCCGAGGCGCCTCGCCCGGACGCACCGGCCGATACACCCCCAGCACAACCCACACCAAAGCCTCCAACCCCGACAACGCCACCAGCAACGGCGCCGCCACCGACACCACGGACATCCAGCCCTTGGCCCCCAACGACCACGCAAACGCACCCACCGCTAGCAGTGCGAGCAGCGCCGACAGGCCCATCAACTGAGACGCCCCGCCACGCAGCAACATCCACGCCGGCGAACGCGTCATCCCCGCCGTGGCCCGCGCCACCAAGAAGCCCACGAACGCCGCGGCCAGCAGCCCCGCACCCACGATCGCACCGCTCGCTTCGGCGTTGCCGAACGCCGCCTCCTGCAACGGCAGATAGTTCGCCGGCGAACCGTCCTCGCGGATCACACGCCCCCACTGCGACCGCGCCAACCACAGGCCCGCGCCCACCAAATATACGCCCGCCACCGCCGACGACAACGGCATGCCCCACCGGTACAGCAGCCGCAGCCGCGACCGCGTCGCCTCCAGCTGCCGGTCGCCTTCCTCAAACAGCCGGGCCGCCTGCTCGCTGTGCTCGGCCAGCCGCTCGGCCTCGCGAGCATCGACCATCTCCGACCGGTGCTCCCGGTACGCGATCAGGATCACGCCCCACACCGCCGCACCAGCGAACGCCGACCACGCCGCCACGGCCACCGCCCACGACTGCGCGTGCATCGCCACCAGGGCCGCGGCCAGTCCCAGCACCACCTGACACGCCAGGCCCAGACCGGCCGCCGAGCCGCCACGCGACAGGGCCTTGAGGTCGGCGCCCGGCAGCCGGGGCGCACCCGTCCGCCCCTGTTCCGTCGTTCCAGCCATCGCAGACACACCCTCGAAAAGGCGCCCAAGATTCCCAGCGAGCCCGACAGCTTAGCCAACTCGCCCGCCCTGGTACGACCCCGACCCGTCCGGGGGTCGTATCATTCCCGCCCGTCGCCCCCGAGCCCTCGGGGCCTCCGCTCACGGCCGACCCCCATGCTCCGACAGTCCCACTCGATCGCGTGGAACACCGCCCTCGAGGCCATCCGGCGGCCCTCGTTCATCGTCATCCTCTTCGCCGCCGCCCTGGCGCTCGTCCTCAACCTCATCAACGCCGCCTACTCCATGGAGGCCGGCGACGGCGACAACAAAATGCTCGTCGACATGGGCCTGTCCATGCTCGTGCTCGGCGGCCTCGCCCTGGCCGTCTCCACCGCCGTCACGTCCATCACCCGCGAAATCGAGTCCCGCACCGCCCTCACCGTCGTCTCCAAGCCCATCCCCCGCGGCTGGTTCGTGGTCAGCAAGTTCCTCGGGGCCGCCGCCGCCGTCACCCTCGGCTTCGCACTGCTCGCCTGCGTCTTCCTGCTCACCTGGCGCCACCGGGTCCTCCAGAACGCCTCCGACCCCTACGACTGGCCCGTCATCGTCATGGGCCTCGCCGCCATGATCGGGTCCGTCGGCCTCGCCACCTGGGCCAACTACTTCTTGCGGTGGGTCTGGACCTCCTCCGCCGTCCTGGCGCTGTCCGTCACGCTGCCCGCCGCCCTGCTCCTGCTGCTGGTCGTCGGCAAAGAGTGGACCTTCCAGTCCCCCCTCGCCGAGTTCGAGGCCCACGACGGCGAGCTGCCGCAGGTCCTCCTAGGCATCGTCCTGGCGGGCCAAGCCGTCATCCTGCTTACCGCCGTCGCCGTCGCCCTCTCCACACGCTTCAACGAGGTGCTCACCCTCGCCTTCACCCTCGTCGCCTTCGCCCTAGGCGGCGTCTCCCAAAGCCTCATCAAACCCATCGACGAAGCCCTCGGCGCCCAAGCCCCCGCGCCCGAAGCCGCCGAAGACACCACCGAATCGCCCCAAAACCAAACCGCCGAGGCCCCGCCCGCCAACGCCGCGGTCGGCAGCATCGCCACACAGAACGACCTCGCCGGCGCCGGCTACTTCGGCCCCTTCGAACGCTTCGCCCAGATCTGGACCCTCGCCGAGCTCCGCCAGAACCTCCGCCAAGAGCTCGACCGCTCCGACGAGCAATACGACCTCAACCCCCAGGCCTTCGAACGCCAACGCCGCCAAGACCGCGAGCGCTTCAACCGCTTGACCGAATCCCTCCAACTCACCGACGAACAGCGGCGGGAATTCGAGACCGAGTTCCTCCGCACCGGCCTACTGCCCGAACCCATCCTCGCCCAACTCGAAAGCCGCATCCAATTGCCCGTCGGCAAGCGCCTGCTCTACACCGCCGGCGCCGCGACCTACATCGTCGCCCCCAACCTCCAGTTCCTCTTCGCCGCCGACGCCATCACCCAAGGCAACACCCTCACCCTCGGGTACCTGGCCCAGACATCGCTCTACACGCTGGCCTACCTCCTCGCGTGCCT
>JBCCXV010000005.1:0-23090 GCA_039191195.1 Planctomycetota bacterium | reverse complement strand
GTTTTGGGCCCCGACGCGACGAAGCCCGGCACGCTGACCGAGCCGCGCGAGTTCAACCTGATGTTCGAGACGTTCGTCGGCGCGATCCGCAACGACGACGCCAAGGCTTATCTGCGTCCCGAAACGGCGCAGGGGATCTTCTTGAATTTCAAGAACGTCGTGGACACGATGCGGGTGAAGATGCCCTTCGGCATCGCCCAGGTCGGCAAGAGCTTCCGCAACGAGGTGACGCCCCGGAACTTCATCTTCCGGTCGCGCGAGTTCGAGCAGATGGAGATCGAGTGGTTCTGCGCCCCGGACGATGCGCCGGAGTGGTACGCGTTCTGGAAGCAGCAGCGGATGGCTTGGTGGGAGAGCCTGGGCGTCGACAAGGCGAACCTGGTCTTCCGCGACCACGCGGCCGACGAACTCGCCCACTACTCCAAGATGTGCGTGGACGTCGAGTACAAGTACCCGTTCACGGCCCCCGGTTTCGGAGAGCTCGAGGGCGTGGCGCACCGCGGCTGCTACGACCTGACCAAGCACACCGAGCACTCGGGCAAGGACCTTTCGTACTTCGACCAGGAGCTCCAGGTGAAGCTCCAAGGCGAGGGCGTGGACAAGGCCGACATCAAGCAGCGGTCGCGGTACATCCCGAACGTGATCGAGCCGGCCAGCGGGTTGACGCGTGGGGTGCTAGTGATGTTGTGCGAGGCGTTCACGCCCGACCCCGGCCGTCCGAGCGGGGTGTTTATGAAGTTCCCAGCCAAGTTCGCGCCGGTGAAGGCCGGGGTGTTCCCGCTGGTCAACAAGGACGGGATGCCCGAGGTCGCCAAGAAGCTCTATATGCGGCTGCGTGAGAAGTACGCGGTGGAGTACGACGCGAAGCAATCGATCGGCAAGCGGTATGCGCGGATGGACGAGGTCGGGGCGCCGTACTGCTTTACTGTGGACGGCCAGACCCTTGAGGATCAGACGGTGACGGTGCGCGACCGCGACACGCAGGGGCAGGAGCGGATTGCGCTAGATGCCGTCGAACGCTTCCTGGCCGAGCGGATCGAGGGCTCGGCGGGGTAGCGGGCGTCCGGTTCGGGCGGCGGTTATGGATATGCGGGTTTTGCGGCTTGCGCCGGCTAGGCGCTTGGGGCTTGCGCGCTGGTGCAGGGGCATGGGGATTGCCCGAGGTCCGCTTTTTTCCTGTTTTGACTGACCGGCGCCGCCGTCGTGCGTCTCGGGCACGCGTGCGTGTTTGTGGTGTTGCGGCTTGGCGCCGCGGGGGTTGCGTGGTTGTGTTCGCGGGATTGGAGGACCCCGGCTCGTGACCGCTCGGGTGAGCGGCGTGCAGGGGCGTATCACTAGGAGGGATAATCCCATGACCCGACGCATTGCTTTGGCCTCGACGCTCGTCGCCGCCGGCGCCCTGACGGGTGTCGCCAACGCCGAGATGACGCACCTCGATTTCGACGACATGAAGCACGGCGAGCTTCTGAAGTCGAACCGCTACGCGGACCAGGGTGTGCACATCTACACCGAGAACTACCACAGCCGTCACGACTATGGCGCCGGCTTCGACACCAACGAACGTTGGACCCGCGACCGCGACCTGCAGTCGCCCTTCGATCACGGCAACGCGAAGAACAAGGACTTCGGCACGGCCCTGATCATCCAGGAGAACGTCTACTGGAACTGGAAGGAAGGCGTGTTCTCCCACCCGGACGACCAGGCCGGAAGCCCGGCGGGTCACTTTGTGTTCGACTTCAAGGTCCCGGTTTCGCACTTCGGCCTGTCGGTGATCGACATCGATAGCAAGAAGGAAGCCAAGAAGGGCTACATCCTGTCGATCGAGCGTGGCGAGAAGAAGGTGGGCGTGAGCTTCGCCGACTTTGCGGACATGTCCTCGAAGTGGTACGACCCCACGGTCAAGTACGGCAACAACTCGGCCAACACGCTGCCGATGCTCAGCGCGTCGGACCTGGGCCTGGACGGGATCGACCGTGTGAAGGTGGTCATGGGCGGCTCGGGCGCCATCGACCACGTGAAGTTCAAGGCGGTTCCGAGCCCGACGGCGGCCATCGGCGGCCTGGGCATGCTGGGCCTGGCCGCGGCGCGTCGTCGCCGGGAGGCCTGATCGGCCGCTTGTGATTCATGCTTCCCCCGGAGGCGTGGGCGTTCTGCCCGGCCTCGACGATCTAGAGCACGCCGTCGGAGTCTGTCTCCGGCGGCGTGTCTCTTTGCGCGCGGTTGGCGTTGCGCTAGTCGGTCTTGCGGCGGCGGGGGCCGAGGCCGGCGGCCTCGGCGGGCGGGGCCGGGGGGTCGTTGCCGATGTCGTGGCGGGGCATCGGGCCGGCGGCGACCAGCGCATCGACCAGCGGTTGCAGTTCGACGGTCGCGACGGTCGTGGCCGAGTCGGACACGGCGTACGGCAGGATGAGGTGGCCGGCGTGGGCCAGCGCCCCGCAGGAGTAGACGACGTTGGGCACGTAGCCGTCGCGCTCATCTTCGCGCGGGGCGATGAGGGGCTCGGGCAGGTGGCCGATGACGCGGGTGGGGTCGTCGAGGTCGAGCAGCACGGCGCCGATGCAGTACCGGCGGACGGGCCCGACGCCGTGGGTGAGCAGCAGCCAGCCTTCGGGGGTCTCGATGGGCGGCCCGCAGTTGCCGATCTGGACGAACTCCCAGGGGTAGGCCGGCTCGCAGAGGAGTTGGGCCTCGTTCCAGAAGTGGACGTTGTCGGACTTCATGGCGAACATGTTCTCGCCGTCGAGCCGTGAGATCATCCAGTAGAAGCCGTCGATCTTGCGTGGGAACAGGGCCATGCCCTTGTTTTGGACGTAGCGGCCGTTGAGGGTGTGTACCTGGACGGTGTGAAAGTCTTGGGTTTCGAGGATCTGCGGCAGGGCGCGCACGCCGTTGTAGGCGGTGTAGGTGCCGAAGTAGGAGACGCCGCCGTTGTCGTCGACGAACCGGGTGAGGCGCGCGTCTTCGATGCCGCGGGATTCGTTCTCGGAGGTGGGGAAGATGACCAGGTCGGCCGGTTCGGCGTGGGGCGGGAACACCAGCTCGTAGTTGGAGCGTGCGAGCCAGCGCATGTTGGCGGCGGCTTCGAGGAAGGCCGGGTCGCCGTGGGCGTCGGGCCCGGCGTCGGCGACGGCTTGGTCTAGCTCGCCGAAGGTGAAGCGGTCGCCCAGGCGTTGGAGCACGAGCGAGGCGCTGTCGGTGTAGGCCCCCATCTCGATGAGCTTGTAGAAGAACAGGTTCTTGTCGAAGAACCGGTCGGTGTGGGCGCGCATGGCCGAGGAGTACTGGGGCGGCGGGTCGAAGGCGACCTCGCCCCGGGGCCCGACGACGCCGGTGCGGAAGACGATGGACGAGACGTGGCCCTCGCCGGTGGCGCGGAGCGACATGATGAATCGGAGCTGGTTGTCCCCGAGGCCGGACTGGTCGGGGTGGGGCACGATCGAGGGGTTGAACAGCGCGGCGGACTCGATGGAGTACTCCATCGAGAAGTAGGCGCCGAGCAGGAGCTGGAGGTCTTCGGAGGGCTGGGCGCCTTCGGGCAGGAGCGGCGCGATGTCGCCGTAGTGCCGGCGGAAGGCGTCGGTGACGTCGCGGTGCCGGCCGGTGAAGTCTTGGAGGACGCGTTCGAGCTCGGCCCGGACGCGTTCGGGCGTCATGGCCAGGGCTCGGCGGATGATCTTGCGGGCTCTGGGGTCGCCGCCGACGCGGAAGGGCCGGAGGATGACGCGGGCGTCGTCGGCCTCGAACCGGGTGGGGATGCGTCGGACGTCGAGGGTGGGGGCGCTCATGTCCGTCGGCGGGTCGGGGCGGTGAATCAGTCGGCGGCGGGCTGCTCGGGCTCGCCGAAGAGGGCCCGGCCGACGCGGACGAGGTTGGCGCCCTCTTCGATGGCGACCTCGAAGTCGCCGGACATCCCCATCGAGAGGATATTGAAGCCTTCCTCGACGACCTCGTCGGCGCGGATCTCGCGGAACAGCTCGGCGCACCGGGCGAAGGTGGGCCGGGCGTCTTCGGGGTCGTCGCTGTGGGGCGCCATGGTCATGAGCCCGCGGACGCGGAGGTGGACCATGGAGTCGATCTGCTCGCAGAGGTGGGGCGCGGCGGGCGGGGTGACGCCGGCCTTGTTGGCCTCGCCCGAGGTGTTGACCTGGAGCAGGATGTCGATGGTGCGGTCGCGGCGGACGGCGTAGTTGTTGAGCTCTTCGGCGAGGCGCAGGGAGTCGACCGAGTGGATGAGGCCGACCAGGGGCGCGGCCTGCTTGACCTTGTTGCGTTGGAGCTGGCCGATGAGGTGCCAGCGGACCTGCTCGGGCACCTTCCCGCCGGCGGCACCGAAGCTGCGGGCGCGGGAGAGGTATTCGTTGAGCTGGGACGCGCGCTGGTCGAGCTGCTGGACCTTGCCTTCGCCCAAGTCGATCTGGCCGAGCTGGACGAGCTTCTGGATCTGGTCGGGCGCGGCGTATTTGGTGACGGCGACGAGCAGGACGTCGTCCCGCGTCCGGCCGGAGCGCGCGGCGGCCTCGGCGATGCGGTGGTTGACCGCCTCGAGGGCTTCGGCGATGTCCGAGGGCGTCGATGTCAGTCTCGTGCTCGCCATTGCGTGAGGGTAGGCGGGGGCCCAGGGGGACGCAAGGAGGCGCGGGGCGGGGTTAGGCGGCCTCGGCGTCGTCGTCGGGGTCGGGTGAGCGCGGTTTCTCTGGCTTCGCGGCCCCGCCGAAGCGCGGCGCGGGCTCCCGGCGGGCTTGGGCGGCGGCGTCGCGCTGGGCGTGGTGGTCGTTCACCGCGGCCTTGCCGTGGCGCTTGCGCAGCCAACGCTGAGCCAAGGCGCGGGTGAGGCGCGACTTGCGGCGTTTGCCGGCACGCACTTGGAAGACGACAAACGCGACCACGGCCAGCACGGCCGCGGAGGTGGCCACCAGCTCGCCTCGGGCGATGAGTTGGCGGACGTGCTCGAGCTCTTCGGCGAACACGTAGGCGAGCCCGAGGATGGTGGGCACTGAGATGGCGGCGGCCAGGCCGTCGTAGAGGAAGAAGCGCGAGAGGGGCACCTTGGACGTGCCGGCGACGAAGAAGGCGGGCGTCCGGAGCCCGGGCAGGAAGCGTGCTGCGAAGACGAACTTCCCGCCGTGCTCGCGGATGCGGGACTCGGCGCGCATGAGCTGTCGCGGGCTGAGCAGGCGCCGGATCACCGGGAGCTTCTTGGCGCGCACGCCGTAGCGACGGCCGAAGAAGTAGAGGACGGTGTCGGACCCGACGATCGCGGTCATGCAGACCGGGAGCATGATCCAGAAATAGGGCGGCTGGCCCGGCGCGATGCCGCAGAGGTATCCGGCGATGGTCAGGGGCACGTCTTCGGGCAGGGGGAGGCCGAAGCCCGTGGCCAGGAACACGACAAACATCACGATGTAGATCGTGTTGGGCCCAAACTGGTTGAAGAACTCCAGCAGGTCCACGCGTGGGGGCTTCCCGGGGTGCGGTGGCTAGGGTGGGCGGGGGCGGGGGAGTGTATCGCCCGGGGCGGGGCGATCGCGGCGTGGGGCCGTGATCCGAAGGCGGCTCACGCCTCGGGCTGGGTCATCTGACGCAGCCGGTCGAGGGCTTGTTTGCGCGAGGTGGTGCGGCCTTCGAGTTGGTCGTCGTAGGCCCGGTCGAGCCAGCGCTTGAAGTCTGGCCCGGCGGTCAGGCCGAGTTGGAGCAGGTCGTCGCCGGTGACGAAGGGCTCGGGGGCTAGGCCGACGCCGTCGAGGGCGAGCGCAGCGGCTTGCTCATCGATGGCGCTGGCGAGGGTTCCCGGTAGGGCGCCGGCGAGGGCCCACATCAGGGTTTGGGCGAAGCGCGGGTGCGCGGCCAGTCGCTTGCGGGCGGCGGCGCCCAGCTCGGGCCAGCGGCGCAGGCTTTCGCGCAGGCCGAGGGTCTGCGACAGGTCGTCGCGTTGCTGGTTGGACAGGTCGAGGGCGGCGCGGGCGCGCGGTGCGTCGATGCTGGGCTTGCGGGCGTCGATCCAGGCGGCGAGGCGTGCGCCGAGGTCGGCCTCGGGCGGGAGCGCTTCGAGGGTTTGTGAGTCAAGGGGTTCGACGGCTTCGCCGAAGATCGCAGCGGTGAGTTGCAGCGCGTCCCACAGGCGCGCGGCCAGGGCGGGCGCCGGGCCGAGGAGGGTGCGCTTGACCTCTTCGCCGATGCGTTCCCGGCTGATGCGGTCGAGCTTGGGCGCGTGGGTGCGGATGGCCTCGGCGGTGGCGGGGTGGAGCGCGAAGCCCATGCGGGAGGCGAAGCGGACGGCGCGGAGCATGCGGAGGTAGTCCTCGGCGAAGCGCCGGTCGGGCTCGCCGATGGCGCGGATGACCTTGCTTTCGAGGAGGTCGGGCAGGCCGTGGACGAAGTCGATGACGCGGTCGCCGGTGGTCGGGCAGGTCGCGGTGTCGGCGCCGGGCGGTTGGGGTTGGTCGAAGGGGTCGGCGAACAGGCCATTGACGGTGAAGTCGCGGCGCTGCGCGTCGTGCTGCGCGTCGGTGTAGTCGACCGAGTCGGGCCGCCGGCCGTCGGAGTAGGGGCCTTCGGTGCGGAAGGTGGCGACTTCGATGGCGATGCGCTTGCCCGCGATCTTGGCATAGCACAGGACGACGCCGAAGGCTTGGCCGACGGGCTGCGACTTGGGCCACAGCTGCAGGACGGCTTCGGGTGGCGTGTCGGTGGCGACGTCGTGGTCTTTGGGTTCGAGGCCGAGCAGGGCGTCGCGCACGCACCCGCCGGCGAGGTAGGCGGTGTGGCCGGCGTCACCCAGGGCGCGCATCACCCGCAGCGCGGCTTCGCGGGAGGGCGAGCTCACGGCGCCGTGCTCGGTTGGGTGGCGGCGGCTGGCCTTGTGCTCGGTTGCGGAGCGCTGGCGGGCGCGGTGTGCGGGGAACGTGCGGGCGTGGGCGGCGCTGCGACGGGTTGCGTGGCGAGGGGCTGTGTTGCGGTCGCGCCGGTTGGGCTTGCGAGCGCGGGTTCGCGGGCGTCGGCGGGTTCGGCCGGTTGCGTTGCCAGTTCGGCTGCGATTTCCGGGGGCGTTGGTGCGTCGCGCCGCCAGAGGCGGAGGGTGTTGTTGTGGTCGACGGGCACGGCGTCGTCGACGAGCTGGAAGCCGAGGCGCGTCATGCGGAGGTTGTCGGGGTCGGTGGGCTCGGCGAAGACAAACACGGGCGGGTCGTCGGGCAGGGCGCGCTTGCCGGCCTCGCGCAGCTCGTCGGGCGTGATGCGAGGCACGATCCGCCGAAGCCCGAAGAGGAACGCCTCGCGATCGACCAACGGCGTGAGCGTCCGCTGCGGGCCGGTGAGTTCGTACAGCGGCGCGTCGGCGACGAGCCGGTCGATGGCGATGCCCGCGGGGATGCTGGGGTCGTTCTGGCCTTGGGCGCGGGCGTAGAGCGACCAGTAGGCGCCGCCGGTGACGCAGACCGATAGCGCCAGGGTGAGGCCGGCCGCGACGGCGCGGTGCTTCCGCCAGAGCAAGACGGCGGCGACGGCGAGCCCAATGGGCACGAGCATCGCGACGGCGACCCACTTGGGCGAGGCGGGGTCGATTTGCGCGTCTTCGAGCCAACCCCAGTCGATGAAAGTGCCCTGCATGAGTACGAGGGCGGCCAGAGCGAGGGCGGCCAGCGCGCTCACGATGGCGGTGGGCAGGTAGAGCAGCGGGGCGCCGGTGTCGGGCGCGCCGGCGCGGCGGAGGCGGTCGTGGGTCACGAGCACCAGGGCGCACAGCAGGCCGGCGGCCGGGAGCATGGGCACGGCGTAGCGCTCCTGCTTGGCGCCGGGGATGGACAGGAGCACGGCCAAGGCGCCGAGCCAGGCGAGCGCGGCCCAGACGGGCCTGCGCGCTTCGCCGGTGACCTTGAGCCAGGGCAGCAGGAGGCCGCCGATGAGGTACGCCGTCCAGGGCACGACCCAGCCCAGAAGCATGAGGTAGTAGGCGGGCGACTGGTAGTCGGATTCTTTGCGCTCGGCGGTGTACTCCTTGTCGAGCAGGGCCTTGAGGGCGCCGGGCTGGGCCCATTCGAGGATGAGGGCGTAGGGCGCCGCGAAGGCGACGAAGGCGGCGAGGGTGACGGCGGATGCCGAGGCGAGCGACGGGATGCGCCTGCCGCGGGTCATCGCGGCGAGGGCGACCCAGGGACCGCCCACGAGGGCGAGGGCGACGGGGCCCTTGGTCCAGAGCGCCGCGGAGAGGGCGACGAAGCCCAGGCCCCAGCCGGCGAGCTTGCGCAGGCCGCCCGTTGCGGGACCGGTTGGCCGCATCGCCCAGAGCCCAGCGGCGACGGCCAGGGTGCACCAACCGGCGAGGTGGGTGTCGTACGACGCGGTCCGCCCGGCTTTCATGCCGAGGAAGATCATGGAGGCGACCACGGCCGCGGCGGCGAGGCCGGCCGAGCGGCCGGCGAGGGTTACGCCGGCCCAGAAGGTTGCGGCGATCGCCAGGGCCCACAGGCCGGCGGACAGCAGTCGGTACCGGGCCAATACGTCTCGCGGGCTGGCGGTGTCGGGCGACAGGTCGGCGGTGACGGCTAGGTTCGCCCAGACCAGCCCCGGGGGTTTGGTGAGCCGTGGGTGGCCGCCCCAGGATGGCACGACGCCGGGCGGGCCCGGGAGGGCTTCGGCGCCGCGGTAGCCGTGCAGCCGGAGCCAGGTTTCCTGGCTGCTGCCGACCGAGACGTTCTCCATCACCCGGTGGGTGTCGCGCCCGGCCGGCTCGAGGGCTAGGGGGGGAACGGCGATCACCAGGAGCGCCAAGAGGGCCGCCCAGTCGAGCAGCCAGGCGAGGGGGCCCCGCCCGGCCGGGGTGAGCGGGGCGCGGAGGCGGCCGCGGGGGTCGGCGTCGCCGGCGTCGGGCCCCGGGCCCGGTGGCGCTGCGGAGGGGGTGGCGGCCATCGGGGTGAAGATACGCGTGGCGGCGAGGCGAGGTGGGCCGATTTGGGCGTGTCCGGTAATCGGGTCTTGTGGCCCGCAGGCGGTGGTCTTAGTCTTCAGGCATGGCGTGGTCATGGACGACCGACATCGCCGGAGGAGGGCCCTGTAGTGATGGCCTGAAACTCGGGCGGCGCGAGAGTGCCGCTCGGTGTTGTCGTGCGCCGGTTGCGTGGGGGTGCGCAGGGCTCTGCCGGGGCCGGTTGGTAGCGTTGGGGTTGTGTGGCCTGTGCGGCTTGGTCTGCTTGGGGGGGCTCGGGATTTCGGCGGGGTGCGAGGAGCAGCCGTTGGTGTCGGACCTGCCGCGCACGCCCTACGAGCGGTACCAAACGCTGCGTGGCGAGGCCCCGCCGATCGAGCGTCCGAATGAGTTCGGCGTGGAGCAGAAGGCGTTGCGCGAGCGGTTGGCGCCGATGGAGAGCCGTTAGAGGCGTTGCAGATCGGACCTTGCGCTCGTTGCGCGGGGTTGGTTTTCAAAGGGCGGGCCGGCGGAGCCCGATGACAGAGGTAGTGGACCCGCGCACCGGGCCTTATCCGCTGCGGGGCTTGAGACGAGGCCGATCTCGGAAGCGTGCTGCCGATGCCTGAAACACGGACGATCGTGGTCTTGACGTCGCTGGTGGTCGGGATGACCGTCGTGAGCGGCGTGCTGATGCTGTTGCAGCCCAGCCAGGGGGGGCTGCCGCCGGCGGCGTCGCTTTCGTCGCTGGACATGGGCGGCGGCGAGGACCCCAGCCAGCAGCTGGTCGACCCGTTGGACCTGGACGGCTCGCCCTGGCGGGCGGTGGTGATCCACGGCAGCCGGTCGGTGAGCGGCTCGATGGAAGACCTCGACCAGGCCTACCGGGCCGCGGGCGCGGCCGACTCGGGCTACCACCTGGTGATCAACAACGGCTCGGGCAAACGAGACGGGACGATTGAGGTTTCCCAGCGGTGGATGGATCAAGCGTCGGGCGCCTTCATCGACGGCGACCCGGGCCACTGGTACAACCGCCACGCCGTGGGGGTTTGCCTGATCGACGACGCGTCGGGTCGCGGCTACACGCCGGCACAGCTGCGGGAACTGGGCTGGGCGGTGCGCGTGCTAAGCGAGCGTCTGCAGATCCCGGCATCGGAAGTGCGGATCGACCTGGCCCCCGGCACGCCCGGCGCCGAGAAAGTGGCCGAGGCCGTTCGTCGCGCCCTGGCCGCGGGCTGATCACGCCGTCTCGGGCGGTCTAGTCGCGTTTCGTGTGGTAATCTGACCGGAATGAGCAACGGCCGGCCCCGGCCGGCGTTGTCTTGTCGTGGGCCGGGTCGGGGAACGTCCACGGTTCGTGATGCGGGAGCGTCTCGCACAGCGGGCGGGTCTGAGGCAGCCACAGGGGCCGGCGAGGGCATGGCGGGTTTTCACCAGATCGCGGGCTTCGATGTGCTGGGCACCCTGGGAACGGGGGCCAAGAGCACGCTCTATGAAGTGCGCGACAAGAAAGGCCAGAGCTACTGCCTCAAGCGGGTCGTGAAGAACGGCCCGAGCGACCAGCGGTTCCTCGACCAGGCGATCTCCGAGCACGAGCTATCGCAGAAGTTCGAGCACGACGTGCTCCGCAAGAGCCACAAGCTGATCCGTCAGCGGGCGCTGATCAAGACCACCGAGGTCTTGGTGCTGATGGAGTTGATCCGTGGCAAGACGCTCGAGGCCCAGAAGCCGCCGGGCCCGGCGCAGTTCTGCGTGGTGCTGGACAAGGTCGCCGACGGGCTCGCGGCCATGCACGAGGCCGGTTTCGTGCACGCCGACCTCAAGCCCAACAACATCATGATCTCGACCGCCGGCGAGGTGAAGGTGATCGACTTCGGCCAGTCGTGCCCGATCGGGACGCGCAAGGAGCGGATCCAAGGCACGCCCGACTACATCGCCCCCGAGCAGGTGCACCGCAAGGCGATCACGCCGCGGACGGATGTGTTCAACCTGGGGGCCACGATGTATTGGCTGCTGACGGGCAACTTCGTGCCGACGCTGATCCCCAAGGGCGAGACCGGGAAGGTGAAGGTGGAGGCCAAGCGGGCGCCCAAGCCCCCGCCGCCGCTGGAGATCGACCCGACTTTGCCCCCGGCGCTGTCGACGCTGGTGATGAGCTGCATCGAGGGAGATCCGATGGACCGTCCGGGGACGATGAAGCAGTTCAAGGACCGCCTGAACATCGCCGCGGGCCAGGTGGGCCGGGCCGCGGCGCCGCGCTGATCGCGGGTGTTTGCGTTGCGCAGGGCGCCGTCAGGCTGTCACCGTGCCGCGAACTTGCGCTTGTGCCCCCATCGTGTTGAGCTAGGCTCGACGGCTATGCGGACGCGTCCGAGGGTCGCTGGTCTTTGTGTTTTCGCCGTGGTCTTCGCCGTCTCGGGTCTTGCGGCGGTTGCGCAGCCCCATGCGCCGGCGGCCGCCGAGCCCACGTCGGACGACGTCCAGGCCGCGATGGAGCGCATGCGTTCCTGGCTGTACGCCCAACAGAAGGAAGACGGGTCTTGGGAGCTCAGCGCCGAGCGGTGGAGCGCAGACATGCTGTCGTACCGACGGCTGGAGGGCGGCGAGACGGCGCTGGTGACGTATGCGCTGCTGGTGTCGGGCGAGCCGTATCAGAAGCCGGAGATCGCCCGGGCGCTGGCCTATCTGCGGGGCGTCGAGATGCACGGCATCTACGCACTGTCGTTCCGCATGCACGTCTGGGCGCAGTTGCCGATGGGCGAGGGCCAGCCGTTCAAGGCGCTGCTCGACGCCGACGGCGAGCGTTTGATGTCGTGGCAGCGCGTGGGGTTGTGGGACTACACCTCGGCGCCGCGCGAGTACGCCCGCCCGGTTCGAGTGACGCCGCAGCTGGCGATGGTCGCGCGCAACAGCTTGTCGCGCACCCAGTACGGGGCGCTGGGCGCATGGGAGTGGTCCAAGCGCGGCGGGCGGGTGAGCAAGCAGCTCTGGCAAGACCTGCGCGCCTGGGGCTTGGCGTTTCAGCTGGCGCCGGGCGGTTGGAACTACGGCCGTGCGACCAGCCGTTCGCGCACCCCGGCCGATGGCGGCATGACGTGCGCCGGGCTCACGCTGCTCATGCTCAGCCAGCACCATCTTGAGCGCAACGCCGACGAAGCCGACGGCGAGACGGTCGCCTCGATCGAGCGCGGCCTCGCCTGGCTTGGCGGCGCGTACCGGGGCGGCCCGATCACGGGGCGCGATGAGAACTGGCCCGGCATGTTCTGGTACGCGATCGAGCGCGTCGGCCAGGCTTCGGGCCTCACACGATTGGGGGGGCGCGACTGGTACCGCGACGGCGCCCGTTGGTACCTCCAACGCGAGGCCGGCGGGCGCGTCTCGGCCGGTCAGACCCGGCAAGGATCGAGCGACCTGATCGAGACGGCCTTTGGGCTGGCGTTCCTGGCCCGGGGCGATACGCCGTTGTGGATCAACAAGCTCGAGGCGCCCGGCTACGCCTGGAACCGCCGGCCGAACGACGTGTACTTCCTGAACCGGTTCGTGTCGGACTACCACGAACGAGAGCTGGGCTGGCAGGTGGTGTCGATCGACGGCCGACCCGAGCGGTGGCTCGATGCGCCACTCCTTTATCTGTCGGGCCGTGAAGCGTTGGAGCTGACCGAGGCGCAGGAGGCGAAGCTCAAGCGCTACCTCGACCTGGGCGGGATGCTGGTCGCCGTGCCCGAGCGTGGGGGGCGGTCTTTCGAGCGATCGGTGCGCGAGCTGGCGAAGCGGCTATACCCCGAGCTCGGCGCGATGCGTGCGGCGCCGAAGGAGCACCCGATTTACGGCTTGACGTTGCCGGCCGGCCGCGGCCTCCGCGTCAGCGTGCTGTCCAACGGCGTGCGAGACCTGATCGTGTTGCCACGTGGCGACTGGGGCAAAGGGTTTCAGGCCGACGACCCGCCGGGCGAGGGGGACGCCTGGAAGGCGATGCTGAACCTGATGGCGCTGGCGACCGAGCGTGGCCGTCACCGTCCACGGCTCGCGGCGCCGTTCCCCGAGGACCCAGGTGCTTCGACGGCGACAAGCGCCACGGTGCGGGTCGGGATCGCGGTGCGTCCCGGGTCGCCGGCGATCGAGCCGTTACGGTTCGAGGCGCTGCGACGGAGGCTCGTGCGCGATCGCGGGATTGATCTTGACGTGCGCTTCGTGCCCTGGGGCGAGCCGTCGACGCCCCAGCGAGGGCCGCGGCGGGAGCGGGTCGAGGCCGATCCGCCCTGGGGTGGCGCCCGGCCGGACGTGCTCGTGGTGTCGGGCGTCGAGGCGCCGGAAGGCCAGGCGGCCCGGAGCGAAGCGGAGTTGGCGCTCGTCCAATCGCAGGTCGTGGCCGGCGGCGTGGTGGTGATCGAGACGATCGGCGGGCGCGGCGGGCACGCGGCGGCGGCCAGCGCGGCGCTCTTGGCGTCACGCGGCGAAGCCCCGCGAGCGCTGGTCGGCACGCCCTGGGCGACTGGGCGCGGTATCGACGGCGGCGTCGCCATCGCGCGACTGACCCGCCGTGGTCAAGGGGCTCTGGCGGCGCCGTCGGCCGAGGTGTTCCTCGAAGGCGACCGCCCGGCCATCTTGGTTTCGGGCCTCGACCTGTCGCTGGGCGCGATGGGCCTGCGTCGGGCCGGCGTGATCGGGTACGCGCCGGAGACCGCCGCGGGGCTGTGGACCAACGTGCTCCTGTCGTCGCTCGAAGGCCGCGATTAGGCCAAGGCCTCGGCCGGCTCGCCCCAGGTATCGAAGACAACTTCGTCGAGCGGTTTGCGGACCCGCGGTGCGGATTCGGCGTCGCGCATCCAGGCCTCGGGCAGCGCGCCGGCGTCGCCCACCCTGCCGATCGCGCTCACGGTGAACGGCTCGTAGCCTTCCGGGATCGCGACGGCGGCGCGGAGCGCTTCGAGGTCGACCCCCGCCATCTGGTGCACCTGCCAGCCCAGCGCCGCGGCTTGGAGCGACAGGTGCGCCATGGCCTGGCCGACGTCGTGCTGCCAGCATCGGTTGGGCTTGCCGTTCTTGGAAAAGTCGGTCTTGCCGGCGGTGGCGATGAGCAGGCTGGCGTGCTGCGCCCAGGCCTGGTTGGCCTCGGCCATGGTTTGGAGGATGGCTTGGAATTGCTCGGGCGTGTCCGGCGTCGCGAGCACGAACCGCCAAGGCTGCTCGTTGAAGGACGACGAGGCCCAGGCGGCGGCCTCGAACATGGTGCGCAGTTGGTCGGCGGGGATGCGGGCCTCGGGGTCGTAGGCGCGCGGGCTCCACCGTTGGCGGACGGCCTCAAGGACCGGGGTCTGGGTCGGGGCGAGTCGGTTCGGGTCGGTCATCGTCATGGGCGCCGACGCTATGCCGCCGATGCAGCCGGGTCCAGTCGGCTAGGCGTTGGAGCTGCTGCGTGCGGTCTGCGCTCGATGCGTCGATCGTCGGCGCACGACCGGCCGTGAGGTGTTCGAGTAGGGCCGCGCCGGCGTCGGATCGCGTGAGGGCTTCGCGGTCCATTACGGCGGGGCCGGCTCGCGGGAACGCGCACGCCCAGCCCGAGTAGGGGTCGAGGCGCACCCACGCGGCCCAGGCGAGGGGGCGCAGGCCTTGAGGCAGGCGGGCGAGCGCGGCGGGCGCCGCTGGCATCACGCCAAGGTCATCGCTGTTGGGCTGCTGCGCTCGGTCGCGCAGGCGCAGCGCGATGCGCAGGACCTGCTGGAGCATGGCCTTGTCTTCGGTCTGTAGGGCGTAGCGCAACGCGTCGACGCGGCGTAGGCCCAGCTCGGCGAGTTGCGCGTCGTTGTGGCGTTGGATGCGCTCGAGGGTGAGGGGTGGCTGCTGACGCGAGAGTCGGTCGATCGGGCCGACGATGCGGCTCGGCGTGACGCCGGTGAGGCCGCAGAGGACGGCGCCGGCGAGGCGCGAGCCGTCGTCGTAACCGGCCAGGAGCTCGCCGGCGAGGGCTTCACAGCGTTCGCGCGCGCCTGGATCGTTGTTGAACGCAACGAAGTCGCCCAGGCGAAAGCAGGCGATCGCCAACTCTGCGCCCGAGGCGGGCTTGCGGAGGGCCTCACGGAGCGATTCAACGAGTTCGGTTTCGTCGGCGTCGGCGAGGTGTTGTTTGACGTAGTCTTGCCGCGCGTCTCGATCCTTGGCTGATTCGGGTGCGATACGGACCGGCGCTTGCGTCGGCAGGAGACCCGGCTGGGGAGCGATTTGGTCTTGCGACACAGCTTCGTTCACGTCGTTGCGCTGCGAGGCGTTGTGCCGCTGCGTGACGTATGCCGTCACCACAGACGCCGCGCCGCCGGCCAGGACGAGCCCAAGCGCCATCCGTCGGGGGCGGTGTAGCCTCCGCGGGCCAGGGGGCCGTCGGGGCGGGGTCGTCAAGACGTCGGCTCAGGCGTGACCGACGGCGGGTCTTTCAGGAAGCGGTCGACGCGGGCGCTTGGGTTGAGCTCTTTGGCTCTCTCGGCGGCGGCGCGGGCGTTGTTGTCTTGTCCCAGCCGGTCGTAGAGGTAGGCGAGGCGCACCTGGTGGTCGGGCGTGTCGGGCTCCAGCACGGCTAGGTTGACCAGGTGGTGCAGCGCCTCGTCGAAGTCTTGCGCGAGCAGCGCGTACCGGACGGCTCGCTCGCGGAACGCGGCGTTGTAAGGCTCGCGGTCCATGGCCCGCATGATCCAGTCGAGCGCGAGTTGGGGCTCGTTGCGGCTTGCGTGCAGGTCGGCCAGCCGTGCGGCGAAGGCGCTGGAGGATTCGAGCCGGTCGAGGCCTTGGAGGGCTTGGGCCTCGGTGTCGAGGTCGCCGGCGGCGCGCGCGAGGCGGGCTTGGGCGCGCAGGACCCAGGGGTCTGCAGGTCGCGCGGCGTGATAGCGGTCCATAGCGCGTTGGGCTTCGCGTGTCGCCGACGCCGCTTCGTTCTCGTCTTCGTTGGCGTGCGCCTCGAGGGCGGCTTGCAGGGCCACCTGCGCCAGGGCGAGCAGCACGTCGGGGTGGTTGGGCAGACGGTCTGCGAGGTCTGCGAGATCGGCTAAGGGGCTGGAGGCGGCGTCCGCGTCTCCGCCTGTGACGGTGCGCAGTACGGCGGCGAGGGCCGTGGCGTCGTCGGCGCCGACGCCGGACGCGGCCAGGCCCCACGACTCGGTCTGGCCGTCGGCCCACGCCAGGAAGTCTTGCATGATCTGGTCGTGCGTTTGGCCTGCGACGGCTTCGAGGGAGTCGACGTCGGTCAGGCCCTGGGCTTGGAGATCCATCATGCGGACGGCCGTGTCGGGCCCGAAGCGCTCGGTGAGGAATTCGAGCACCCAGTGCGACTGGGCGTAGGCCAGCGCGCGCTGGCCGGGGTTCTGGGGGCGGATGAAGCCCCATGTGAGCTTGCGGATGGGCATGAGCGAGCCGTCGGCCAGGGCGCCGGCGAGCATGCGCTGGCGGTCGTAGGTCCGGCCGGTGGTCTCTTGGTCGACGGCCAGGCCTTCGGTGAACCAGTGGGGGATGCGGTTGGCGGTCTTACCCAGGCTGACCACGTGGGCGTACTCGTGGAGGAACACCAGCGGCCAGTCGTAAAACTCGAACTGTCGCTCGGCGCCGGCCCGGGGCGCGGTGAGCACGATGACGTCGCCGGTGCAGGCGCCGACGGTGAAGACCTGGGGCAGGCCCATGATGCGTACGGCGAAGGCGTCGTCGTTGGGCATCACGTCGATCTGAGTTTTTCGAGACAGTTCGTGTTGGTAGAGCGTGGCGAACGTCTCGTGATAGCCGTCGAGGCGCCGGGCGAGGTCGCGGGCCCAGGCGGCGTCGGGGTGGGGCGTACCGTCGGGCGCGGGCGGGCTGTGGCGGACGACGAAGTGGTCGGTTTCGATGGTGGGCCAGCCGGCCATCTGGCGGGCCAGGCGCAGGTAGTTGGCGATGTCGCGGTGGGTCGGGTCGGCGGTTTGGGCGGCGCGGAGGGAGGCGACGGCCTGGTCGATCCGGCCGTCCTGCATGAGCGCCTCGGCCTGGATGCGCAAGGGTTCGGACCAGCCCGGCCGCAGGGCCAGCGCGGCGGCGGCGCGCTGCAGGGCCTGGTCGTACTGCCGGGCGTCGCGGTAGAGCTCGGCCAGGTCTTTGTGGAAGCGCGGGTCTTCGCCGGCGAGCCTGCGGTGGCGGGTTTCGGTGCGTGCGAGCGCGGCGTCTTGATAGGCGAGCGCGTCGGCCTGGGCCCGCAGGCGCAGCAGGGCGCGCTCGTACGGGCGCTGGCCCAGCGCGTGGTCGAGCACGGCTCGGGCTGCGGCGGGGTCCTTCTGCTTGAGCAGCGAAGCGGCTTCGATGCGGTCGGCGAGCGGGTGGCCGGCTTGCACGGCGCGCAGGCGTTGGATGATCTCGGCGGCGCCGGCGAAGTTGAACCGGCGTACCGATTCGAGGCCGAGGGCCAGTAGTGCTGTTCCGTGGTTGGGGTTTAGGGACAGCGCTTCCTGGGCCGCGGCTTCGGCGGCTTCGACGTCGGCCTTGCCGAAGAAGATGTGGGCTTCCAGTGCGCGGGCGCCGGCGTGGAGGGGGTCGACCTCGTTGCGCACGCGAGCGAGCAGGGCGGTCGCCAGCCGGTGATCGCTCAGGCCGGCGGCGCCTTCGAGCTGGTGCAGCAAAAGGATGGACTGGGCGGCGGCGGTGAGTTGGTCGGCGGTGATCAGGGCGTCGCCGCGGGCGCGTTCGCGCACGCCGGCGAGCGCTTCGACGGCTGGGGCGGTTTGGCCGAGGTCGAGGTTTGCCAGGGCGCGTTCTAATCGCGCCGTTTCGGAGTCGTCGTCGCCCAGCGCGTACAGCGCGAGGCCCGGCTGACCGAGGCGGCGCGCGGCGCGGGCGCGGAGCACGGCCGGGGCTTGCGGGTCTTGCAGGGCGGGGTGGTGCAGGTCCCACTTGGCGAGGGCGAGCTGCGCGGCGAGGGTCGGGTCGGTCGGGGCGAGGCCGGACCAGTCGCCGTGGGCGAGTCGGAGCTCGACGCGTTCTTGGGGCGTGAGCAGCGGGTCGTCGAGCAGCCGTTGGACGAGCGGGGAGAGGTTGCGCTCGGCTTGGATCTGCCGGTCCGCGGGCGGGGCGGCTTCGGGGTAGGCCTCACGGATGGGCTCGGGCTCTTCGGCGGCGCCGGGCGGGTAGGGGTGGGCGACGGCTGAGCCCGCGGCGCCCAGGGCGAGCAGGGTGAGCAGGGCGCTCAGGCAAGCAGCGGCGTGGCGGGTCTGGGGGCGCGGCGTTCTCATCGTGGTCGAGTTTAGGATTCCCGCATGGCGAGCCCAACGGGATTTGCGGCCGACGACTTCCCGGTGCTGGGCGAGCGGTGCTACTGGAACCACGCGGCCGTGGCCCCGCTGCCGCGGGCTTGCGCGGAGGCGATGGCGGCGTCGGCGGCGTTGGCGTCGCGGGAGTGCTTTGCGGATTCCGACCGCTACCGCCTGGTCGAGCGGATGCGGGCGTCGGCGGCGCGGCTGATCGGGGCCCCTTCGCCCAACGACGTGGCGATCGTGCCCAACACCTCGACGGGGTTGTCGGTGGTCGCACGCGGGCTGGCACTGGGGCCCGGCCATCGAGTGGTCATCACGGGGGCCGAGTACCCGGCCAACCGGTACTGCTGGACCGACCTGCGAACCGACGGCGTCGATGTGGTCGAAGTTCCCGAGGAGCCGGACCTGCGGATCGATACAGGGCGGTTGGTGGAGGCCATCACGCCGGGCACGTCGGTCGTGGCGCTGTCGCACGTGCAATTTGCTTCGGGGTTCCGGGCGGACCTGCCGGCGGTGGTCGAGGCGGCGCACCGGTTCGGCGCCGTGGTGTGTGTCGACGCGATCCAGTCGGTGGGCGTGATCCCTATCGATGTGGTGGAGCTGGGTATTGACTTCCTGGTGGCCGACGGGCACAAGTGGATGCTCGGCCCCGAGGGCGTGGGGATTCTATATGCGAAGCCGGAGCTGGCATCGACGATGCGGCCGCCGGTGCTGGGTTGGATGAGCGTGGTCCGGCCGACGGATTACGACGCGTACCGCGATGGTCAATGGCCGAAGAATGCGAGAAGGTTCGAGCCGGGCAGTTGGAACCCCGCGGGCTGCGCGGGGTTGGGTGCTTCGCTTGAGTTGATCCAGGCGGTAGGCGTGGACGTGATCTGGTCGCGGGTGTGTGAGCTGTGCGATGCGGCGGTGGCGCGCCTGGAAGCGTTAGAATTCGCATGCGTAACCCCGCGGGGCTCTTTCGGGGGTGATTCCGGCTGTGAGACCCGGGGCGACTCCGGGGGTACTTCCGGGGGCGGGGGTGGGATCGAGGTGTTCGATCTGCCGGCGGGCTTGCGCGAGGGGTTTGACGCCGGCGAGCTGATGCGTCGTCTGGGCGAGCGGAACGTGCACGTTTCGGCCCGGCGCGGGCGTTTGCGGATCAGCCCGCACTTCTATCTGCCGGATGCGGATGTCGATCGGCTGGCGGGTTCGGTGGAAGAGGTGCTGGCAGAGGTGCGCGCTTGAGCTACGCCGACGCGGCGGCGCCGAACCGGCTGCGGATGGCGTCTTCGACGGCCGAGAGGTCGTTGGGCGTCGCGTCGAACTGCTCCGGACGGTCGTAGAGGTCGGCCAGGTGCGCCGGCAGGGGCGGGCGCACGCCGGTGGCTTGCTCGACGGCGTCGGGGAACTTGGCCGGGTGGGCCGTGGCCAGGACGACGGTGGGCGTGGCGGGATCGCCTTGGGCTTGGCCGGCGGCGAGCGCGGCGTCGTGCTGGTCGGCGGCGTGGACGCCCACGGCGGTGTGGGGGTCGAGCAGGTAGCCGTTGCGGGTGCGGAAGACCTCGCCGATGGTCGCGAGGGTCTGGTCCTCGTCGCAGCGGTAGGCGGCGAAGGCGCCCTGGGCCTTGGCGACGGCGGCGGCGGCGATATCGAACCGCTTGTCGTCCTTGAGGCCGTGCATCAGGTTGCGAATCGCGTCGGCGTCGCGGTCGTAGATCTCGAAGAGCAGGCGCTCGAAGTTCGAGGAGACCTGGATGTCCATCGAGGGGGAGAAGGTCGCGTGGACCTCGCCCAGGTCGTGCCGGCCGGTGTTGAGGGCGCGGGTGAGGATGTCGTTGCGGTTGGACGCGACCACGAGGGTCTCGATGGGCGCCCCGATCTGCTTGGCGATCCAGCCCGCCAGCACGTTCCCGAAGTTTCCGGAGGGAACGACAAAGCGCACCTTCCGTTCGGGCCCGCCCAGGGCGAGCGCCGCGGCGGCGTAGTAGACGGTTTGCGGGAGCACGCGGGCCCAGTTGATGCTGTTGACGCCGGAAAGCGGCACGTCCTGCCGGAAGCCCGGGTCGGAGAACATCGCCTTGACCAGGGCCTGGCAGTCGTCGAACGAGCCTTCGACGGCGAGGTTGAGGACGTTGTCGGCGACGACGGTGGTCATCTGTCGGCGCTGGACTTCGCTGGTCCGGCCGTGGGGGTGCAGGATGCAGATGGAGCAGCGGTCGCGTCCGCGCACGGCTTCGATGCCGGCCGAGCCGGTGTCGCCGGAGGTCGCGCCGATGAGCGTGAGGTTGCGGCCTTGCTTGGCCAAGACGTGGTCGAGCAGCCGGCCGAGCACCTGCATCGCGACGTCCTTGAACGCGAGCGTCGGGCCGTGGAACTGCTCGAGCACCCAGCGGCTGGGGCCGAGTTGGACCAGCGGCGTCACCGCCGGGTGGCCGAAGCCGGCGTAGGCGTCGTGGAGGATGGCGCGCAGGGCGCTGTCCTCGATGTCGCCGGCGATGAACGGCTGCATCACCTCGAAGGCCAGCTCGGCGTAGGGCTTGCCGCGGAGGGCCCGCCAGCGGTCGGCGGAGATCGTGGGGTACGACTCGGGCATGTAGAGGCCGCCGTCGGGCGCCAAGCCGGTGAGCAGGGCGTCGACGAAACCGATGGGCTGGCTTTGTCCGCGGGTGCTTTGGTACTGCATGGGCGGGAGTGTAGTTTCCGCCGGACGATTCCCGCCTCGGGGGTTTCGCGGTGTGCCGCCGGGGCGCGGGACGGGACGGGGCGCTACCTTGCAGGGGAAGGAGGCCGCGCATGGCGGTTTGGATCGGGCTGACGGTCGACAACCGGGACAACGACGAGGCGTCGGGGGTGACGACCTCGCCGGCGGGCTACAGCCGTGCGATCGCCGACGCCGGCGGGACCCCGGTGCTGCTGCCCCAAGAGCCGGGCGCGATCCCGGCGTACGTCCAGCGGCTCGACGGGCTGGTGCTTACCGGCGGGAACGACCCGGCGATGGACGCATACGGCCAGCAGACGCACCCGGAGGCCAAGGTCATGCCCGGTCGGCGTCAATCGTTCGACACGGCCCTGTGGAAGGCCTGGCGGCGGTGCACGCCGGTGAAGCCGGTGCTGGGCGTCTGCTGGGGGATGCAGCTGATGGCGCTCGAAGCCGGCGGGGCGATGACCCAGCACATGCCGGACGTGATGAGCGAGGCCGCGGCGCTCCGCCACAAGGATCGTCGGGAGCACGGGCTGGTTGTGGAGCCGGGGCTCGAGTCGCCGACGGTGCTTGCCGGAGGCGAGGCGGGGGAAGTGGTGGTCTCCAACCATCACCAGGCAATGGCGGAAACCAAGCCGGGCTGGTGCGGTGGCATGCGGGTGGTAGCGCGGGCCGACGACGGCGTGGTCGAAGCGATCGACGACCCGGGCCTTCCCTGGTGCTTGGCCGTGCAGTGGCACCCCGAGCGCGGCGGCGCGGGCGGCTGGTCGCGCGGGTTGTTCCGGGGATTGGTCGAGGCCTGCGTAGCGCAGCGGGGCTGAGGTTTAGTCGCCGGTCTCGCTGGGCTTGGCGGGTGGGTCTTCGGCTTTGGTGGCCGGTTTGGTCTTGGGTTTCGCCTCGCGCGGGTTCTTCCAGGAGAGGATGAGGATCACGCCGACGCCGATGAGCAGCGACGCGTCGGCGAGGTTCCAGATCCAGGGGTAGACCTCGGTGACGCCGGGCGACCACTCCCAGCCGAAGGGCAGGTGGACGTCGGGGAACAGGTGGAACATGTCGCGCACCCCGCCGAAGCGGATGCGGTCGTAGAGGTTGCCCAGTGCTCCGGCGAGGATGAGGGCCAGCGGCGCGTGGGCGATCCAGGCCTTGGCTGGGGTGCGTGCGAAGAGGAACAGGATCACGCCGGTGGCGAGCACGCTCGCGGCGATGAAGACCCACCGCCCGCCCTGGCCGAGGCCGAACACGGCGCCGGCGTTGACCACCAGCTTGAGCTCGAGCACCTTGTGGACCAGCAAGACGGGATCGTGCTGGGGCGTCGCGTGCAAGGGGACGAGTTCGGGGTCGATCGGCTGGTGGGCCGTGAGGAACGCCCGCCAGGTCGTGGAGACCGGGCCGTCGGGCGTCTGCACGTCGTAGCGCACCACCGGGCCCTCGGGCGACGACGTCAGGCGCAGCGGTTGGTCGGCGACGTACCGGAACGAGAGGGTTTTGATCGTCAGGTCGACGGCGACGGTCGCGGCGGTGATGGTCAGGAACAGCGCCCAGGCGCGGGGGCACCGGCCGGCGATCAGCACGGCTTTCGCAGCGGTGCGGGGCGTGGGTCGATCGGGGGCGCCGGCGTTGGTCACGGCGGGAGTGTAGGGGGCGCCCGGGGGGCCGCTGGTCTTGCTTCGGATGAGACGCGGCTCGGAGCGGTTTACGCCGCAACGCGCGCCGGAGCCGGCGTGGCGGTGTTGGAGATCGGCGTGCTTGTGGCGCCGTCGATTTGCTCGGCGATCGGGCGCCAGGTCTCGCCTTCGACCCGCAGGCGGCGCAGCAGGGTGCGCAGGCGCCCAGGAGCGCGCGACACGCCGGCGTAGGTGCGCAGGCCTTGCAGCCGGGGCAGGGGGAGCCTGGGCTGGTCGGCGTCGAACTCCCAGGGGTGGAAGTAGAGGACGACTGGCCGGTCTTGTCGTCGAGCCTGCCGCGCCGCGGCGGTGATGAGCCCCAGCGGCAGCACCCGGAAGTAGGCCCCGCCCGCGGCGGCGAGCCGGGTGCTGGCGAAGGGCCGGGGCGCTTGCCAGACCAGGGGCGGGACTTCCACGAGGCCCGCGCGGGTCGCGTGCGGCGTGAGCGGGGCGTTGGGTATTCCGTAGGACGGGTGCCTGACCGGGAACACCGAGCTGTCGTACCGGAAGCCGAGGTCGGCGAGGATGTCCGGCGCCCAGGGGGTTTGGCGGGTCAGGCTCCAGCTCGGGGCGCGGAAGCCGGTGACGGC
>JBCCXV010000004.1:0-23186 GCA_039191195.1 Planctomycetota bacterium | reverse complement strand
GCCGGCTTGGCCAAGGTCGCCGTGCTGATCTCCGGCGCCGGCCGGTCGATGGCGAACCTGCACCAGTACATGGTGCAGGGGGACCTGCCCGCGCAGATCGTGTTGGTGCTCTCGTCGCGTGAGGGGGTGAAAGGGCTGGACCGGGCCGAGTCGGCGCACCTGCCTTCGGCCGTGGTCGAGCGCGGCGCGTACGGCGACGACGTCGCGGAGTACTCGAAGGCCGTGTTCGACGCCGTGCGCGATGTGGGCGCCGAGTGGGTGTGCTTGGCGGGGTTCTTGAGCCTGCTGGACATCCCCGACGACTACGCCGGCCGGGTGCTGAACATCCACCCATCGCTGCTGCCGGCTTTTGGCGGGCCGGGGATGTACGGCATGAAGGTGCACGAGGCCGTGCTCGCCCACGGGTGCAAGGTCAGCGGGTGCACGGTCCACCTGGCCGACGCGACGTACGACACCGGGCCGATCCTCGTGCAACACGCCTGCCCGGTGCTCGACCGGGATACGCCTGAAACGCTCGCGAAACGCGTGTTTGGGCTGGAGTGTCATGCGTACCCTGAAGCGCTGGCGGCGTGTCTCGACGGTCGGGTGCAACGCGAGGGCCGTAAGGCGACGCTGACGAGCCTGTAGCGGGTGCGTGTACGGACTCGTGCCTTGCACTGCGTGAACCGATCACGGCGTTGTGCGCGGTCCAGAGGACGCGGATTCGCCGCTGGACGGGTCCCCCCTGCCAGGATTCAAGGCCCGATAATGCCTGTTATGTACAACAGGGCTGGCGGGGCGGTTGTTTGGTCCATCCGCGCGTTTTCGCACGCTTTTCCGAGTGTTTGACGCGTCCAGCGATGCGGCATGTGCTCAGGCGCGGCGGGCGGCGGCTGGGCGCCGATCGCACCCGGTAGGATCGGCCCCGACCGATTGCGTTCAGGCCCCGTAGCCCAACTGGCAGAGGCAGGCGACTTAAAATCGCTCCAGTGCGGGTTCGAATCCCGCCGGGGCCATGCGTGGGGTTCGCGCGTTGCGGCGCGGCTGTGGGCGGCGTGGGTCAATCCCGCGAGGCGTACCACCAGGCTCTGCGGGCGAGCTCTTCGATGGACTTGAGTTTCTCGTCGCCGAAGCGGTCGACGTGTTCGAGCATGGTGCCGAGCCAGTAGATCTCGCGCCGGCGGTGGAAGCCGACGCGGATCGGCCGCTTGGCGTTGTATCGCTCGAAGAACCGGTCGCCGACGGTCTTGAAGAGTTGGAGGTAGGCGAGCTCGTACTCGACGTCGGCGTAGAGCGGGCTGGGGTCGATCAGGCCGGTGATCTTGGGCTTGTCGGGGTGGGCGTCGTCGACCAAGAGGTTGTTGGACCACAGGTCGCCGTGGACGAGTTGGGCGGCGGGCTTCTCGGGGATCAGGTTGGGCAGGCGTTTGACGAGGTCGTCGAGGGCCCAGCGGGCGGCGGAGGAGATCTGGTCGCGGACGCGGGCGTAGGCGCGCTCGAAGGCGGGCGTGTAGACCTGCCGCCAATCGGGGGCGAGGTCGTCGTCGAGGGGTGAGCCGAAGCCGGCGCCCTCGACGCCGTGCATGGCCAGGGCGAGGCTGGCGAGCTGGTCTTCGAAATAGGCCGAGCCCCTTTTGGAGAGCTTGGCCTTCGAGACGGGGCCGCCGGCGGCGCGGGTCATGACCAGGCCGGCGCCGGCGACGTGGGGGTCGTCCCGGATCACGCCCAGGGGCTCGGGCGCGGGCAGGCCGGCGCGTTCTCGAAAAAGCCAGAGGGATTGCGCTTCGCGCTCGAAGCTGTCGGCGGACCGGCCGGGGTGGACCTTGGCGACGACCTGTCGTTTGCCGTCGTCGAGGGTCCATTCGACGACGTGGTGCATGCTCCCGCCGGGGAGCCGTCGGCAGGCGGCGACGGCTTTGTCGGCCTTGATGTGGCGTTGGAGGAGCCCGGTGGCGCGGTCGGGCTGGAGCGCGGCGTGGGCGATGTCGCGCGCGAGGTCGGGCTCGGCGGCGGGTTGCGGGTCGGGGTTTTGGGGTTCCGCGTCTTGCGGGGGTTCGCTCATGGCCGTCGGCGCCCTGCCGGTCGAGGCGGCGAGCATAGCCGGAGGCTCGGGCGGTCTGGTCGGCGGGGCGCGCGGGCGGCGCGGCGCCGGCTCTTGGCGTCTTCTACGGGCGTGGTTGTGGCGGCGTCCCGGTTTTGGCCGACCGGGCGGCGGCGAATGGAGCTGGGGAGGCTCGAACTCCCGACCTCTTGTATGCCATACAAGCGCTCTCCCAACTGAGCTACAGCCCCAAGTTTTGAGCCGCAGAATATAGCGGCCGGTCGGCCGGCGGACAATCCCGGGGCCGCGGCCTCGCCGGGGGTGTGGCGCGCCGGTGGTATACTGCGGGAGCAGCGCGGTGTAGCCCCTTTCCCGGATACGGAGTGCGACCTTGTCGCTAGGCGACCAGCTTTGGACCCTTCAATTGGTGGACCGGAACCTGCGCGCCCTGCGTCAGCGGGTCGATGGGGCCACGCGACGTCTCAAGGCCCAGCAGAGCCAGCTCGGCCGGGTGACGCAGCAGGCGGACGAGCTCGATCAGAACCTCAAGCAGGTGAAGACGGCGATTAGCACGGCCGAGCACGAGGCCGAAGGCGTCGGGGAGCGCGTCGAGTCGATCCGGGAAAAGATGAACTCGACCACGAGCCACAAGCAGTATCAGGCGATGCTGGTGGAGATGAACACGCTCAAGATCGAGCGCGGCAAGTTCGAGGACACGGCGCTGGAGCAGATGTCGGCGGCGGAAGACCTGGAGCAGCGTCACGGCGACGCCGTCGGCGCCGTCGCGGCTCAGCAGAAGCTCGTGGATTCGGCGTCGAGCGAGGTGCAAGAGGCGAGCGCCGAGATCGCGGACCGGCTGGCCGAGTTGGAGGGCGAGCGGAACGAAGCGGCGGCCGTGCTGCCCGAAGACGTCCGCAAGCTGTACGAGAAGCTGCTCGAGGACTACGACGACGAGCCGGTGGCCCAGATCGAGGTCCTGAACAAGCGGCGGAACGAGTACGTCTGCGCCGGCTGCTACAACATCCTGCCGGTCGAGCGCGTGAACCGTGCGATCTCGCGGCCGGACGAGCTGGTGACCTGCCCGAACTGCGGGCGGATCCTCGTGGCGGGCAAGCTGGCGGAGACGGCCAAGGCCTCTTCGGGCTGAGACGACCTTGACGTCCCCCCTGTTTCGTGAACCGGGCATGAAGCTGACGCTCTACGTCGATGGCGGCGCACGCGGCAACCCCGGCCCGGCCGCGGCGGGCGTGGTGCTGCTGGACGAGCAAGGCTCGCCGGTGCACGAGGGCGGGTACTACCTGGGGGAGGCGACCAACAACGTCGCGGAGTATTCGGGCCTGATCCGCGGTCTCGAGCGGGCCGGCGAGCTGGGGGCGACGGCGGTCGAGGCCTTCGCCGACAGCGAGCTGATGGTCAAGCAGATCAACGGCGTGTACCGGGTGAAGGCCGAGCACCTGCGCGGGCTCAAGGACCGGGCGGCGACGCTGATGGACGGGTTCGCGTCGGCGACGCTGTCGCACGTCCGGCGGAACAAGAACGAGCGGGCCGATGCGCTGGCGAACGCCGCGATGGACCGCAGGCAAGACGTCATCCGTACTTGACGCGGGCTTCGGGTCGTTGGGCGGCGGCTCGGGTCTTGCGACCCAGGAGTAAGGCGCCCAGGGCGAGCGCGGCGGCTTCGGCGAGCCGGTCGAGCAGCGCGGCGGCGGCGGCGGCGCCCGGGGGCAGGCCAGCCGTGAGGGCCGCGAGGCCGATGACGGCCCACTCGGCGACGCCCAGGCCCTGCGGGGTGATGGCGGTCATCTTGACGACGGCCCAGCCGGCGGCGAGGGCCAGGGCCGTGGGTGCGTCGATGGCGGCTCCGACGGCGGCGAAACACAGGGCCAAGCGCGCGGCGCCGATGGCCCAATCGAGCAGCCGCCAGGGCAGCCAACTCCACGCGGTGCCGGGGCTCACACGCAGGGTGCGGATCGCGGCGCGGGGCGTGACCCAGACGAGGTAGGCGAGCAGCAGGCCGAAGAGTGTCCATGAGACGGGGCTCGGCGCGGGGCCGGCCAGCAGCAGCAGCGTTCCCGGCACGGCCACGGCGACGAGGCTCAGCACCAAGATGGCGATGGTGGCTCGGGCCGAGTCGAGCAGCGGGTAGCCGTGCACGGTCTTGAGGTAGACGGCCCTGCCCACGAGCCCGGCGCGCGGCGCGGGCAGGTAGTTCATGACGCCGCTCATGGCGGTGACGCCGACCATCTCGCCCAGGCCGAGCCGGGGTTTGGGGCCGAGGCTGGCGAGGATGGAGCGGTGCAGCGCCGCGGTGACGACGAGGTTGGCGATCGCCAGCCCCCCCGCCGCGGCGAGGTAGCCGGGCGCGACCGCGGCGCCATGCGGCCAGCGGGTGACGGCCCAGGCCAGTGCGCCCAAGGCGAGCGCGACGCCGAGGACCCGTCGCGCCCAGGCGGCGCGTGCGACGCCTTGGGCGATGGGCAGCTCGCGCGCCTCGAAGTTGAAGGGCGCGTGCGGTGCTTCGTGCGGCGGGCCGTCGAAGCGGTCTCGCGGCGCCTCGTCGAGCACCTCGCCCTCGATGGGGCCGGAGCGCGGTTCGTGTGGCGGGGAGGCTTCGGGATCGGGCGGCGGTAGGTGCGTGGGCACGGCGCGGGCATTATGCTCGTCTGCCGGCGTGTTGCGCGTCGGACCCCGCCCTGCATGGGAGCCTGCCATGCCCGACGCTCCGGCGATGCCGCCATCTTCGAAGAACGCGATCTCCCCGCCCCCGCTGCTGCTGGCGTGGGGGCTCGGCCTGGTGGTGTTGTCGTGCGCCCTGGCGGGCGCGGTCAACATCGGGTTGGAGGAGGCGGGTTCGGCGATCGATTCGCGCGCGGGCTTTGTGGCGGCGTTGTACGGGCTGTATGCCGTGCCGGTGCTGGTGCTGCTGCTGGGGCTCAGCCTTTGCTTGGCCGGCGCCGTGCGTTGGGGCGTGTACGGGCGTTCGGGGGAGATCGTCCCGCAGCCGCGGCGCCAGGTGGAGCTGCTGGAGCTGCTCACGCGGCGGGTGATGGTGTCGGAGACGGGCAAGCGGATCGCGTTCCGCGGGGAAGACATCGACCTGCTGCGGCGGACGATTCAGGAAGACATCGACAAGCAAGACTTCGACGCGGCGATGGTGCTCGTGGGCGAGTTGGCCGAGACGTTCGGCTACGCCGAGGAGGCCGAGGCGTACCGGGACCAGGTGCAGGGCGCGCGGAAGACGCGGCAGGACGCGAAGGTGCGCCAAGCCGTGGCGAAGCTGGATGACATCATGGCCCGGCGGGACTTCGACCTCGCCGATCAGGAGGCCCAGAAGCTGCTGCGGATCTTCCCGGAAGACGCGATGGTCGAGCGCCTGCCCGAGCGGGTGGCGCACGCCCGGGAGGCCTACAAGCACGAACTGGAGCGTCAGCTGCACGAGGCGTACGACCGGGACGAGTCGGAGCGCGCGATGCAGCTGATCGCCGAGCTCGACAAGTACCTGACCGACCGGGAGGTCGAGGCGCTGCGTGAGATTGCGCGTGGGGTGATCGGCAAGCAGCGCGACAACCTGGGCCTCCGCTTCCAGATCGCGGTGAAAGACCGGGAGTGGATGGCGGCGGTGCGGATCGGCGAAGAGATCATCCAGCAGTTCCCCAACACGCGGATGGCCGAAGAGGTGCGCAACTCGCTCGACGTGCTGCGCGGTCGTGCGGCGAGCCAGAAGGCGGCGGGTTCCGGGGACGGTTCGGCGTGAGCGGATCGGGGTCCCCGCGGCGGGCGGTGTTGGTCCCGGGTGACGGCATCGGGCCCGAGGTCGCCGAGGCCGTGCTGCACGTGCTGGAGGCGGCGGGCGCGCCGTTGGTGTTCGAGACGATGCACGCCGGTCTGGCGGCGCTCGAGACGGGCGACGAGGTCTTGCCGGCCGGCACGGTGGCGGCGGTGGCCGACGCCGGCTTGGCGCTCAAGGGGCCGTGCACGACGCCGGTGGGCGAGGGCTTCACGTCGGTGAACGTGCAGCTTCGTCAACGCTTGGAGCTCTATGCGGCGGTGCGTCCGGTGCGTTCGCTGGCGGGGGTGCCGACACGGTTCGAGGGCGTGGACCTGGTGATTTTTCGGGAGAACACCGAGGGGCTGTACGCCGGGGTCGAGAACGAGATCGTGCCGGGGGTGGTGACGTCGCTGAAGATCGCGACGGAGAAGGCTAGCCGTCGGATCGCGCGGGCGGCGTTTGCGTACGCCCGGGCGCGGGGGCGGGAGAAGGTGACGGTCTTCCACAAGGCCAACATCATGAAGAAGACCGACGGCCTTTTCCTGCGCTGCGTGCAAGAGGTGCACGGCGAGGGCTTCGGGGATGTGGAGCTCGAGTCGATGATCATCGACGCCGGCTGCATGCGTCTGGTGCAAGAGCCGACGCGGTTCGACATCCTGCTGATGGAGAACTTCTACGGCGACGTGGTGAGCGACCTGGCGGCGGGTTTGGTGGGCGGGCTGGGCGTCGTGCCGGGGGCGAACATCGGCGAGAGCGCGGCGGTGTTCGAGGCGGTGCACGGCAGCGCGCCGGACATCGCGGGTCAGGGCAAAGCCAACCCGCTGGCGCTGTTGATGTCGGCCGTGATGCTGTTGAACCACGTGGCCGAGGCGGAGGGGCGAGACGACGCCGGCGTGGCGGCGGTGCGGGTGCGCGAGGCGTATAACGCGGCGCTGTCGGCCGGCGAGAAGACCGGCGACATCGGCGGCGGGCTCGACACGATGGGCTTCGCCCGGGCCGTGGCGGCGCGGCTGGCGTAAACGCGGGCGGCTCAAGGCGCGTAAGGGCGAGACTCGACCCAGTCGCCTTGCGGGCAGAGCGCCGCGCGGCGGCGGTCGAGCTCGGCTTCCCAAGCCTGGCCTTGGGGTGGTTCGGGTTGGATGAACTCCCCGACGGCGCCCTGGTCGACGAAGGCGACTTCGAGCACGCCCAGGTCGGACACGCGTTCGACGTAGATGAGCTTGGCGCCGGTGGCCTCGAGTTCGCCGAGTGTGGCGCCGGGGCGGGCCAGGGCTTCGAGTTCGGCGCAGCTCCCGCAGCCGTAGAAGACCGGATAGACGGCGGCGTCTGGCGCGTCTTGGGGGAGGGCGAGCGTCTGCGTGGCCGGGTCGAACATGAGCCGGTAGCTAGGCGACGGGGTCGACCCGGTGAGCTGCAAAACGATGAGGCCCAGGCAGGCCATGAGCAGCGCGACCGAACCGATCAGCACGATCGAGGGGTTGTTGTTGAGCCACTCGCGAGCGTGCACTGCGGTTCTCGTGGCGTGGTGTGACGCGGAGCCGGGGCGCGTCAGTCGGTCGTGCCGGCCAAGACGGGGCAGGCGTAGCGGAACGACCAGCCTTGGGCGTCGGCGGCGGCCCGGCGCAGTTCGCGTACGGCCCCGGCCCCGGGGTTGGCGGCGTCGGGTACGGACGCGGCGGCGCCGGCGAGGGAGCGCAGCAGGCCCGGGCCGGGTGGCGCGATGGTGGTCACCCGCGGATTGGTGAGTTGCGCGCGGTCGGCGGCCTCTTTGATGGCTTTGTCGAGGTAGCCGATCTCGTCGACCAGGCCGTTGGCCAGGGCCTGCTCGGCGGTGTAGATGTCGCCGGTGGCGACGGCGCGGACGGCTTCGGGCGACCCCAGGTTGGGGCGGCCTTCTTCGACGACGGCGACGAAGCGGTTGTAGTAGCTGTTGATGAGGTCGAGGATGACTTTTTGGCTCTCGCGGCCGTAGTCGGTCATGTCGCCGTTCTCGTCGTACCAGCTGCGGGTGACGTCGTTGGCGACGGCCTTGCGTGGGGAGCCCTCGGCGACGACGTAGCGTGCCTCGACGCCGATCTTGTGCAGCAGCGCCTGGCCGGAGAAGTGCTGGGCGAGCACGCCGATGCTGCCGGTGATGCCGGTCTCTTCGCAGACGATGTGGTCGGCGGCGACGCCGGCGTAGTAGCCCCCGCTGGCGGCGGTGGCGCCGAAGCTGGCGACGACGGGGATCTCGTGCTTGGCCTTGAAGTCGGTGAGGTGGTGGTAGATCTGGTCGGAGGCGGTGACCCCCCCGCCGGGGCTGTCGATGCGGACGACCAGGGCCTGGGGCGGGTCTTTGTCGAGTTGCTGGAGTGCTTTGCGGACGAAATCGGCGGTGTCGCCGCTGATCATGCCTTCGATGGGCAGGATGACGACGCGTTTGTCGGTTTCGCCCTCTTGGTAGACCTGCTCCTGCATGCCGCCGGAGAGCAGCGGGAGGATGAGGCCGCCGAAGTAGATGTTGAGGACGATCGAGCCCAGGAGGATGGTGGCCACAAGGGTGACGGCCATGCGTTTGAGGGCGCCGCTCCCGCGGGACTCGGCCGGCGGCGCGGGGTAGGCCCAGACGTTGGGGGGCGGCGGCGGGCTTGGCGCGGGCTCCTGCACCGGGGGGCGCTGGGGGGCGGGCGGCTGGGCGTCTTGCATGGGCGCTCTCCGGGTCGGCAAACGGGTCCGAGTCACTCTATCGTCGCTGTCGGCGCTGCGGATGAGCCATCGGGGCCAGGCGGGCGCGCGAGGCGGTGGTCGATGCCGATGCTGGTGATAGGCGTGGCGGTGGGGTGGGCGGCGTACGGCGCTGGTTGGCCGGGGTCTGCGCCCGGTCCGGCGTGGCAGTGGTACGGGGCTGCGACGGCGCAGGCGCTGGTGGCGCTGGTGGGATGGTGCGCGTCGGCGTGGGCTCTGCGGGGGATTCAGCGGCGGAGCGCGCTGCCGCTGCGCACGGCTCAGCGCTTCTTCGGTCTGGCGCCGCTGCTGCTTCTCGCGGGCTTCGTGTGGCAACTGCGGAGCGGGCTGGATTGGGCCGCGCCGGGCGCCGTGCTTGCGCCGGTGCTGGCGATGGTTCCGACGGGGTGCTGCGCTGCGGCGGTGATCGCGGTTCGCTACCCGATGGACCGGCGGTTGTACGAAGCCGACCTATTCCGGCGCGCGGACGCGGGGCTGGCGATCTACCCGCCGGCGTCGTTCGGTCGTTACGTGGTTCGTCGCTTGCGGGACGAGCTATTGGCGTTGGCGGCGCCGCTGGTGCTCCTCGCGACGGCCAGCGTTGGGGTGATGCGCGTGGTGGAGGCGGGCGGCGCGCCCGAGCCTTGGCCGACGGCCGCGGGTTGGGCCTCGGCGGGCGTGGTGTTCGCGCTGACCCCCCTGCTGCTGGTGCGTGTCTGGCGGACGACGCCGGCGACGCGTGGCGAGGTGGGCGGGCGTTTGCAGGCGATCGCCGAGCGCGCGGGCTTCGCGAAGTTGCGCATCCGGCTGTGGCACACCGACGGCGGGATGATCAACGCCCTGGCGATGGGCCTGTTGCCGCGGTTTCGGTTTGTGCTGCTGACCGACGGGCTGATCGAACGCTTGACGGCGCGGCAGACCGACCTGGTTTTGGCGCACGAGCTCGGGCACATCCGGCGGGGGCACTTGGTGTGGCTGCTGGTCGCGGCGCTCGGCGCCGGCGTGGCGGCGGAACTGGCGACGTGGGCGGTGGCACGGGGCTTGAGATCGATGGCGTCGACGCCGGCCTGGTTCAACGATGATGCGCTATTGGGGCTGGCGGTGGTGCTGTGGCTGTCGCTGTTGGGCGTGGCGTCACGGCGGTTTGAGCGTCAGGCCGACGCGTTCGCGGTGGTGGAAGCGTCGCGCGAGGAGGATGGGGGCTTGCCGTCGGCGTGCAGCGCGGTTGGCGCGCGGGACTACGCCGGGACGTTGGCGGCGGTGGGCGAGGCGCACCACGCGTCGCTGCGCCGATGGACGTGGCGGCACGGGTCGCTGGCGGGCCGGATGGAGCGGGCGATGGCGCTGGTGGGTCAGCGTCCGGGGCGGACGTCGGCCGACCGGTCGGCGGGCTGGGTCAAGGTGCTGTCGCTGTTGATGCTGGCGGTGGGCGTGGCGTGGTGGGCGTGGCTGTCGCGGTAGCGCGGCCTACTCGCCGGTGGCCGAGGGGAAGCTGCCCAGTACGCGGACGGACCGGCAGTGGGGCGCGATGGCGTCGACGGCGGCGCGCAGGGGCGGGTCGTCGCGGTGGGCGTCGACATCGACGAAGAACGCGTACTCCCAGTTGGCGGCCCGGCTGGGGCGCTTGTCGATGTGGGTGAGGTTGAGGCCTCGGTCGGCGAAGACGCGCAAGACCTCGGCCAGGGCGCCGGCCCGGTTGTCGAGGGTGAACAGCAGCGCGGTCTTGTCGCGCCCGGTGGCGGGCGGCTTCTGGTCGCCGATGACCAGGAAGCGGGTGTTGTTGTCGGTGCGGTCTTCGATGTTCTCGAACTGGACGAGCAGGCCGTGCAGCTTGGCGGCCATGGTGGAGGCGATGGCGGCGGCGCCGGGCTCTTGGGACGCAATCTCGGCGGCCTTGGACGTTGACGACGCGGCGACCTGCTCGACGCGCGGGAACTGGGCGGCGAGCCAGTTGCGGCACTGGGCCAGGGCTTGGGGGTGGGAGTAGACCTTGCGGATGCCCGGGGCGTCGCCGTTGGCCAGGAGGTTGTGGTGGATGGCGATGACGACCTCGGCGCAGACCGGGGGTGCGTCTTCCATGAGGCCGTCGAGCGTGGCGTTGACGCTGCCTTCGGTGCTGTTTTCGATGGGGGCCAGGCCGTAGTCGCAGTGCCCGCGGCGGACGGCGTCGAAGATCATGGGGATGGTGTCGAGGTTGTCGTACTCGACGCTGGCGCCGAACTTGGAGGCGGCGGCGGCGTGGCTGAAGGAGCCGGGGGGGCCGAGGTAGCCGATGCGCAGCGGGCGCTCGAGGGCGAAGCTGCCGGACATGAGCTCGCGCCAGATGGCGGCGATGCAGGAGTCGGGCAGCGGGCCCTGGTTGAGCTGGTGGATGCGGTCGAGGACGCGCCGCTCGCGCTCGGGGGCGTAGATGGGTCCGGCGGTCTGCTGCTTGACCTTGCCGATGTCGACGACGACGCGGGCCCGCTGGTTGAGGAGCTCGATGAGCCGTGCGTCGAGCTGGTCGATCTCGGCCCGGAGCGGGGCGAGTGCGGCGTCGTGGGCGTTCTGGGCGGGGTTGGGGTCGTCAGCCGGGGTCGTCACGGCGGGATTGTACGGGGATGGGGCTGGCGTCCCGTGGCGGTGCGCGTCAAGCTTGTCGGGGACGCGCGGCCGGTAGCCGGGGCGTCTTACTTTGGAGTTCCGCGGAGGCCCTTGCGATGGACGACTGGCTGAACGAGGCCGCCGAGTTGACGCCCTGGATCCCGCTGGCGGGGCTGGCGGTGGCGGTGGTGGTGGGTCTTTGGACCTGGGTGTTCGGGGCCCGGCTGGTGAAGTCGACCATGGTCGTGTGCGGGCTAGCGCTCGGGGCGGTGGCGGGCGCCGCGGCGGGTTCGGTGGTGGCGGCCGACTCGAGTGTGTTTCTGACGATCATGGGCCTGGGCGGCGCCGTGGGCGGGCTGCTGGTGTCGCTGCTGCTGTTCCGACTGTGGGTCGGGCTGGCGGCGGGGATCGTGGCGGCGGCGGTGTGCCCGGCGGTGGTGCTGGCCTGGGACGGGCCTCAGCCGGAAGACCCGGCGGCGCCGGAGTCGGCCGAGGTGGCCGAGGCGAAGCCCGAGTCGGCGTCCCCGGGGCCTTCGCGGGCGGCCATGGCCGATGCGCGAGGTGAGGGGCAAGACAACTCGGGTGCGCCTGACACGCCCGAGGCGCCGGAGGGCGAGGGCGCTTCGCTGGCCCAGGGGTTTGTCGATGGCGACCTCGCCGAGGGGCTTGTCGACGCCCTGCCGGACGCGTTGCCCGAGGGGCTGCCGACCGACACCGACGCGGCGGTGGCCAAGGCGCAGGAGGCCGCGGCCCAGGTGTGGGACACGCTGTTGCAGAGCAACCTGGACGTCGTTTGGACCTGGTGGGACGGGGTGACGGCCCAGACGCAGCGCGGGGTGTACCTCGGCGCGGCGATCGCGGGCGTGATCGGCCTGGGGGCGGGGCTCTTGATGCCCAAGACGGTGGCGGGCTTGCTGGCGTCGGCCGTGGGCGGGTCGATGGTGTATTTCGCCGGCCGGGAGCTGGTGGTTCGACAGTGGCCGGATGTGGCGTCGCAGTGGCCGAGCTCGCCGCGGGCGACGGTGGTGTTTTTGGGTCTGATAACGCTGCTGGGGGTGCTTGTTCAGTGGGCGACTCGCAAGCGGAAGGCCGATGACCGGAAGTAGCGGGTCGCGCCCGTGATTTGGCGTGGTGCGCCCGTTCTGGTCTGGGAGCCCCGCCGATGACGTTCTTCGCTGTGTTGCTGTTGAGTCTGAGTCAGGCCCGGCCTGCGCCGCTGACGCCGGACGTGGCCCCCCCGCCGCCGCCGGCCCAGGCGCAAGCGGTCGAGGGGACGCGCGCGAGCGCGGGTCCAGCGGAGGCGCAAGCTCCGGCGACGGCTGGGGCGGAGCAGGCTTCGGCGACGCCGGAGCGCGGCATGATCGAAGAGCTCAGCGACGTGTTCCAAGCGACGGCGGCGGTGTTCTCGCGCGGCGACGCGCTGGCCCGGCCGGAGGCGCTCGCGTACGACCTGGCCCGGATCGCGCCCGAGTGGGGCGTGGCGATGGTTCTCGTGGGCCTGCTGGCGCTGGTGTTTGGCGCGAAGTACTACCAGGCGGCGACGGTGAGCCTGATGCTCGCGTGCGGCGCGACGCTGGGGTACTGGGTGGGCGACTCGATCGCCGCCCCGCCGATGCTGGTGGCGGCGTGTTTGGGGGCGCTGCTGGCGGTGGTGGCGTTCCCGCTGCTGAAGTACGCCGTGGCCGTGCTAGGCGGGATGTCGGGGGCGTTCCTGGGCGCCAACGCCTGGTCGTCGGCCTCGGCGGCGCTCACGGAGATCCGCGGGTACGCGCCGGCGGCGGCGGGGGACCACTGGATCGGCGCACTCGTCGGCCTGGTGGGCTTCGGCCTGCTTGCGTTCTTGCTGTTCAAGTTCTCGGTGGCGATGTTTACGAGCGTGGCGGGCGCAACGCTGGCGGTGCTGGGGGTCTTGTCGCTGATCCAGCACGTGGACGACGGCGCGGTGTTCGTGTCGCTCGGCCGGAGCAGCCTGGTGCTGCCGATCTTGATCGGGGTGCCGGCGATCATGGGCCTGGTGATCCAGGACCGGATCGCGCTACGCAAGCCCAAGCCCGGCGGCGTGGCGGGCTCGATCGGCGGTTCGGGCGGCGGCGGGACCAAGGCCAAGGCGGCCTGAGCGGTTGCGGAGCGCTCGCCCGGGTCGCCGGGGTGCGCTATGCTCGGGGCCCCTTTTTGCTGGAGCCCCGCGGTGAAACCCGAACCCTTGCTGGCCGAGCTCGATCGGCTGCGTAAAGACCTGGACGCCGACCCGGCCGACCTGGAGTACCAGGCGCTGCACCACGCGTTTGTGTTCATCAGCTACCGCCACAACGAGTTCGTGAAGTACGTAGCGGAGGCGAGCGAGCGCGGCGAGTTCGACGAGCTTGAGGCTTCGTTGTAGCTGACTCAGCGAGTCTGGTCATCGAGTACGTCGCCGGTGCTGGGTCCGGTTGGGTGATTCCACTCTGCTTCGAAGCCTTCTCGAATGCGTCGAAGGGTCAAGAGCGGGTCCTTGTCGTCATTGATGCGATAGGCGTTGGCGACGTGACGCGCGAGATCGACGAGCATGATTCCCCAACTGGCGGGGTCTTCCCAAAGGCCAGTCGCGAGGCTGACGTGCTGTTTTTTGTTTGCTGCCCAAACGCGCAGGAGCTCGCGTGCTTTCAGGTCCTCGGTTGCGGCTGGAGGGATTGGGAGCTCGTTGGCGGGCATGATTGAATCCGTGACGGTCACGCCGTCAGGTGCTGTTCGGCGATTTCGCCGTCGCGCATGACGATGGTGCGTTGGGCACGGGCGGCGACGCCGGGGTCGTGGGTGATGACGGCGAGGGTGACGCCGGCGTCGTGGAGCTCGTCGAAGAGTTCGAGGATGGCGTCGCTGGTGGCGGTGTCGAGGGCGCCGGTGGGTTCGTCGGCGAGGACGAGGGCGGGCTTGTTGACCAGGGCGCGGGCGATGGCGGCGCGCTGCTGCTGGCCGCCGGAGAGCTCGGCCGGTCGGTGGTGCATGCGGTCGTCGAGGCCGACGCGGTCCAGGGCCTCGGCGGCGCGTTCGGTGCGTTCGGCGGCGGCGACGCCCTGGTAGAAAAGCGGGGTCGCGGCGTTCTCGAGGATCGAAAGCTGCGGGATGAGGTTGAAGGCCTGGAAGACGAAGCCCAACCGCTGGCCGCGGATGAGGGAGCGCTGTCGGTCGGTCATGTCGGCGACCTGGGCGCCGTCGATGCGGTAGGAGCCGTCGGTCGGGCGGTCGAGGCAGCCGAGGATGTTCATGAGGGTGGACTTGCCCGAGCCCGAGGCGCCGACGATGGCGAGGTGCTCGCCGCGGGCGATCGCGAGGTCGACGCCGCGGAGGGCGTAGACGGGCGGGGCCGCGGCGGACTTGCGGTAGACCTTGGTGACGCCGGTGAGCTCGGCGACGGCGTCGCCGGTCGTGGCGGAGGCGTGGGGTGCGAGGTCGGCGGCGGTCACGGGTTGATCCTAGCCGTGGCGGTGCTCTGGGCGTGCGTACCTACACCGGGCTGGGGACGGTTTCGAGCACCTGCTTGAGGATCTGGCGGACCGAGTCGGCGGCGTCGGCGTGGTACTGCTCGCGGGCGATGCAGCGGTGGCCGAAGACGGGGATGACGTTGGAGACGAAGTCTTCGGGCACGCAGTAGTCGCGGTCGGCGAGCACGGCCGAGGCGCGGGCGGCCTGTAAGAGTGAAAGCGTTCCGCGCGGCGAGACGCCCAGGTGCAGGCGCTCGCTTTCGCGGGTGGCCCGGGCCAGGGCGACGGCGTAGCCGGCGAGCACGGGGTCGACCTTGACGGCGTCGGTCCGGCGTTGGAGGGCTTCGAGCTCGTCGCAGGTCATGACCGGCGAGAGCTCGGCCAAGGCGGTGCGGCGGGGGTCGTCGATGAGGACGCGGGCTTCGTCTTCCTGGGACGGGTAGCCGAGCGACAGACGCATGAGGAAGCGGTCGAGCTGGGCCTCGGGCAGGAAGTAGGTGCCCTCGAACTCGACGGGGTTCTGGGTGGCGAGCACGAGGAAGGGGCTGCGCATGCGGTGGGTGACGCCGTCGACGGTGACCTGCGACTCGCTCATGGCTTCGAGCAGCGCGGATTGGGTGCGCGGGGTGGCGCGGTTGATTTCGTCGGCGAGGACGACGTTGGCGAAGATGGGCCCGGGCTTGAAGACGAAGCGAGACTCGCCGGGGTCCCACACGCCGACGCCGACGACGTCGGAGGGCATGAGGTCGGGGGTGAGCTGGATGCGGGACAGGGCCGCGTCGATGGAGCGGGCGATGGCGGTGGCGAGGGTGGTCTTGCCGACGCCGGGGACGTCTTCGATGAGCAGGTGTCCGCGTGCGAGCAGGCAGGTCACGGCCCGGTCGATGGCGCCCTGGTTCCCGAAGAAGCAGGCGGCGAGGTTGCGGCGCAGGCGCTGGATAGGCTCCAAGGCACGATTCCCGGGCGGGTGCGACAGGGTATCGCGTGTGGCGGGCCGGGGCGGGGTCTGGACGGCGGCGGGCCGGGGCGCCGATAGACTGCGAGGTTCGCCCGCGACCGTCGGGCGGGGTTGCGCGCGATGAACTGGCCTACGCAATTCGAGCAGTTCGGCCGTCGGCTGGATCAGCTGTGGGACCGGGTGCAGGTGATCCCGACCTGGGAGCTGGCGGTCGAGCTGGTGGTGATCTGGGTGGTGGTGTTCGCGGTGCTGCGGTTCCTGCGGGGCACGCGCGGGGAGCGGGTGGTGAAGGCGGTGGCGCTGATCCTGGTGGTGGGCACGCTGTCGTTCCGGGTGCTGGCGGGCGAGGACACGCTCGAGCGGCTGAACTTCCTGTACGGCAACTTCATCCAGATCATGTCGCTGGTGCTGATCATCGTGTTCCAGCCGGAGCTGCGGCGGGCGCTGGTGCGGCTGGGCGAGGCGCGGCTCTGGCGGCAGACCGGGCTGCGGAAGCAGCACGTGATCGACGAGATCGTCGGTGCGACCGAGCAGCTGGCGCGGTTCAAGATCGGCATGCTGGTGGCGTTGGAGCGTCAGACCGGGCTGGGCGGCCTGATCGAGGCGGGGACCCGGCTAGACGCCGTGGTGAGTCAGCAGCTGCTCAAGACGATCTTCCACCCGAACACCGCGCTGCACGACATGGGCGTGGTGGTGCGGGAGGACCGTCTGATCGCGGCGGGGGTGCAGTTCCCGCTGGCGGAGACGGGCGACATCCCGCAAGAACTGGGCTCGCGTCACCGTGCGGCGATCGGGCTCAGCCAGGAGACCGACGCGCTGGTGATCGTGGTGAGCGAGGAGACGGGCACGATCAGCGTGGCGGAGAAGGGCGAGCTGACGCGCGGGCTGGACGCGGGGCAGCTCCGCCGGGTCTTGGTGCGCGGCATCGGGCGGTTCTCGCCGTCGACCCCGGACGCGTCGAGCGGTGCGCTGATGGATTCGGTGGCCGGCGAGGGTTCGGTGACGGTGGGTTCGCAGGTTCCGCGTGAGCTGGACAAGAGCGGGAGCCAGGGCTGATGCGTGAAGCGCTGCGCCGATGGGGGGACGCGATCCAGACCGTGGTGGTGACCACGATCATCGCGCTGTTGATCTGGGCGTACGCCGAGTCGGCCAGCGTGCAGACGTACACGGACCAGCCGGTGTCGGTGGTGTTCGTGGGGCCCGAGGGCGACCGGGTGGGCATCGACCCGGGGGACGCGTCGATCGAGGTGACCTTCCGCGCGAGCAAAGCGCAGCTGGCGGACCTGCGCGAGCGGCTCAACGAGGGCCCGCTGAAGATCCAGGTGGGCGTGGGCGAGGCGGGCGCCGGTCCGGAGGTGGTGGACTACGGCCGGAGTTTGACCGAGGGCGAGTTCGGGGCGCTGGGCATCAGCATCGACGAGGTTCGGCCGGAGTCGGCGGCGGTCGAGGTCGAGCGGCTGACGCAGGTAACGCTGCCGGTGGACGTGGACGTGCAGGTGGCGGGGCTGCCGGTGTCGTCGGCGCGTCCGCCCGAGGCGCAGCCGCGTGCAATCACGGTGACACTGCCGTCGCGGTTGTCGGCGGCGGCGAAGGACCTTCGTTTCGGGGCGCGGGTGGACGCGAACGCGGCGCAGTACGACCCGGCGAACCCGCCCCCGGCCGGGGAGCCGCTGGCGGTGAACGCGCCGCTGGTGCTGCCGTTTGTGCTGCAGAGCCGTTGGACGGAGTTCTCGCCGGCGACGGCGAAGGTGCTGGTGTACCTGGAGCAGCGTGCCGAGGAGCTCGACATCGGCACGCGCAGCGTGAAGATCACGGTGGCGGACGGTTTGGACGAGCGGTACCGGATCGACATCCCGGACGACCAGCGGGTCGTGACCGACTTGCGGCTCACCGGCCCTGCCGAGGCGATCGCGGCGCTGCGGAACGGCGCGGCGACGGAGGTCCAGGTGCTGGTGTCGCCGAACTCGAGCGATCTGGACGACGCGGCGGGTTCGGGCGAGCCGTACCCGATGCCGCTGAAGCTCTTGCTCCCGTCCGGTTTGGGCTCGGTGCGCCCGGTCGACCCGCTGGGCACGGTGGATATCCTTGTGCGTGAGCGAGAGCCGGGCGCATCGGCTTCGGCGGTGGGCGATGGCGGCTGAGGCCGGGGCGCACGCGCGTTTGAGTGGAGTGATGTGACGATGACCCAGGCCCCCCCTGCCGTTGCCGATGCGGCCGCCGACGTGCCGGCGTACTGCGAGGACTTGGTGGTGCGCGCCCAGGCGGCGAAGCAGGCGCTCGCGAAGGTCCCCGGCGCGCAACGCGACGCGGCGCTGCGGGCGATCGCCCGGCGGATTCGGGCGTCGGAGGCTTCGTTGCGCGAGGCCAATGCGAAGGACCTCGAAGCGGGGCGCGAGGCCGGGCTTTCGCCGGCGATGCTCGACCGGCTGGCGCTGACACCGGCGCGGGTGGAGTCGATCGCCGCGGCGCTGGAGCAGATCGCCGGTCAGGCCGACCCGCTGGGGCGGGTGATCGACGGGCGGGTGCTGCCGAACGGGATCCGGCTGGAGAAGAGGCGGGTCGCGATCGGCGTGGTGCTGATCATCTTCGAGAGCCGTCCGAACGTGACGGCCGACGCGGCGGCGCTGTGCCTCAAGGCCGGCAACGCGGCGATCCTGCGCGGCGGGAAAGAGGCGGCTCACTCCAACCGAGGCTTGGCCGCGTGCGTGCGCGCCGGGCTGGTGGAGGAGGGCCTGCCGGAAGACGCCGTGCAACTCGTGGGCACGACCGACCGTGCCGCGGTGGGCGAGCTCTTGGCGAAGACCGGGCGGATCGACATGGCGGTGCCGCGCGGGGGCAAGAGCCTGATCGAGGCCGTGGTCGCCCAGGCCCGGGTCCCGGTGGTGAAGCACTACGACGGCAACTGCCACGTATATGTGGACGCCTCGGCCGACGAAGAGATGGCGCTGGCGATCTGCCTGAACGCCAAGACGCACCGGACGGGCGTGTGCAACGCGGCGGAGACGGTCTTGTTCCACGCCGACACGGCCCAGAGCGGCTTGGCGAAGCGGGTTCTCGAGGCGCTGATCGGCGCGGGGGTGGAGGTGCGCGGCGACGCCCGGGTGTGCGCCGAGGCGCCCGCGGCCAAGCCGGCGACCGAAGAAGATTGGTCGACCGAGTATCTCGACCTGATCGTCGCGGCCCGGGTGGTGGACGACCTTGACCAAGCCGTCGAGCACATCAACCACTACGGCTCGAAGCACACCGATGCGATCGTGACCGGCCGGCTCGACGCCGGCAACGCGTTCGTGCAGGGCGTCGATACGGCCAACTGCATGGTGAACTGCTCGACGCGGTTCAGCGACGGGCAGGAGTACGGCCTGGGCGCAGAGATCGGCATCAGCACCGACAAGCTGCACGCCCGGGGCCCGATGGGCGCCGAAGACCTCACGACGTACCAGTGGGTGTTGCACGGCGACGGGCAGGTGCGCGGTTGAGCGTGTCGGAGGGGGCGCCGCTTGAGTGGGTGATCTTCGACCTGGGCGGGGTGATGGTCCGGTTGGCGGGATCGTGGTCCAAGGCCTGTGAGCTCGCGGGGGTCGCGCCGCCGGCGTCGATCGACGACCCGGCGCTGATGGCGGAGCTCTTGCCGTTGGTGGACCAGAGCGAACGCGGCCAGCTCGACCAAGCCGGGTTCTGCCGGGGTGTGGCCGACGCGGCGGGCATGCGGGTCGAGGACGTTCACGACGTGACCACGGCGTGGCTGGTCGAGCCCTACCCCGGGTTGGATGGGCTTATCGACCGCCTGCACGCGGCGGGGCTCAAGACGGCGTGCCTGTCGAACACCAACGCGCACCACTGGTCGATCATGACGGGCGAGGGGAACGCGGCGTCGCTCCCGCTGGGGCGGCTGCATCGGCGGTTCGCGAGCCATGTAGTGGGCGCGCGCAAGCCCGAGGCGTCGATTTACGCGCACGTGGAGGCCGAGCTGGGCGCGGCGCCGGGGGCGCTGATGTTCTTCGACGACAACCTGCCGAACGTGGAGGCGGCGCTTGCGCGTGGTTGGCGGAGCGTACGGGTGGACCCGCACGCCGACCCGGCGGCGCAGGTGCGTGAGGCGGTGCAGGCCGCGCTGGGCCCGCTGGGGTAGTCTGCGGCCGGTGACGCGGGGCGCGGGCGTAGGGCTTGCGGGCGCGTCGCGGGAGGGTTCGCCGTGGACGACGCACCGGCCGTGATGAATCAAGACGCCGTGACTCGCTTTGCGCACCCGACGTACACGCTGCGGCGGAAGGTGCTCAAGATCCTGGGGGCGCGTTTCCACGTGTACGACCCGGACGGCAACCTGGCGCTGTATGTGAAGCTCAAGGCGCTAAAGGTGCGCGAAGACATCCGGCTCTATGCCGACGAGGAGATGACGCGCGAGCTGCTGCGGATCAGCACGAAGTCGTGGATCGACTTCTCGGGCGGGTATCAGGTTTTCGACAGCGAGACCGACGAGCCGCTGGGCACGCTTCAGCGGAAGGGGCTCAAGAGCTCGTTCTTGCGTGACGAGTGGCTGGTGCTCGACGCGCAGGGCGTGGAGCTGGCGAAGGTCGTGGAAGAGTCGATGCTCAAGGCGCTGGTGCGGCGGTTCGTGGATGACCTGGCCTGGCTGATGCCGCAGAAATTCGAGGCGTTCATCGGCGAGGACGTGGTCGCCAGCTACAAGCAGAACTTCAACCCGTTCGTGCAGAAGATCATGATCGACTTCTCGCACGACCCCGACGGTCGGCTGGACCCCCGGCTGGGCCTGGCGGCGGCGGTGCTGCTTTGCGCGATCGAGGGGCGTCAGTAGGCCTGGCGGGCCTAGAGTCTGGCCATGGCCGAGGCGGATGCGCAATCTGAGTCTGTGGGGGCGAACGGGGAGAGCCCGGGTCGGCGGTCGGGCAAGCCGTTGGTCTTCGCGACGCTGAGCCTGTTCGTCGTGGTGCCGGCGATGGTGTACCTGTCGCGGGTGGTGCTGGTGGCGATCGAGCCGTCGAGCGAGGTGGTGCTGGCGTGGTCGGAGCGTTCGCGGTGGCCGGAGCAGCCGATCCGTGCGTCGACGCTGCGTGCGGGCCCGATGACGGCGATGCGGACGCAGTCGGAGTTCCGGAAGATCCGTTTCGACCTGCCGGCCGAGGCGGAGCTGATGCTTCAGCGGGCGGGGCAGATTGCGCGGGACCCGGCGGAGCTGGATTCGCCCGAGGGGGCGGCGGCGCTGACCGCCCTGCTCGCCGAGTGGGATGCGTTGCTGGTGGAGCGCGAAGCGCGGGGCCAGCGGGCGTTTGAGGGCGAGGCGCGGCCGCCGGAGTCGCACCGGTTCTATGTGGAGTACCTGCTGGGCGTGCGTGCGTCGCGTGCGGGGGACGCCAAGGCCGCGGGCGTTTGGTTTGATCGGGCGTTCCGCAACGCGCCGGCGGCGATCGTGCGGCGGTACGTCGATGCGGCGGGTCAGCCGGCGGCGGGCGGCGCGGCGCCGGTGATGGCGCTGGCGCTGGACCGGGTGATCGACGGCGTGCGGGACACGTCGCTGGTGCTGTGGTTCCCGTCGCACCCCTTGGACGAGCGCGGGCAGGCGTATTGGCCGGCGTACCGGATGATCTATCGGGAGGCGGCGCCGGACGCGTTGCCGGGCGAGGTGGACCGTGCCGACGAGGCGTGGTTCACGTTCCCGGGGCCGGTGGGCCGGATGCCCGACGCGGCGGCGGTGCAGGCGGTACCGTCGTCGCCATGACCGACACGCTGGCCGCGACGAGGACGGTGCGCATCGAGGTCTGGCCGAAGCCGGGCGAGGCCGACCCGCCGGCGCGGCACGCCGAGGCGCACCTGCCGGAGGGCTTGGCCGGGGCGCGGGTGCGTAGCGCGGCGGTGTATCTGGTGACGGGACCTTTGCGGGAGGGGGCCGAGGAGACGCTCGCTGCGCGGTTGCTGGCCGACCCGGCGTCGGAGTCGGCTTGGATCGGCGCGCGGCCGGGTGAGGACGGGTTCGATGCGGCGAGCGGTGCGCTGGCGTGCGCGGAGGTCTGGCCGCTGCCGGGCGTGATGGACCCCGCGGCGGCGTCGGTGGAGCTGGCGGTGCGGGAACTGCTGGGCCTGCCGGGCGAAGTGGAGTTGCGTGCGCGGACGGGTCGGCGGTACGACGCCGTCCCCCCGGACGTGTTCCCGGCCACGGACGCGGTGGGAGATGCGTCTCTGTTTCCCGAGAGTTTTGTGCGTTGGGCGGGCAAGGCGCTGGGCAACCCGGTCATCCAGTCGGTGCGCGATGCGCCCGAGCCGGCGCGGCCGCACCCGGACCCGCCGGGCTACGGCTTCGAGCGGGTGGAGGTCGATCTGGCGTCGATGGATGACGCGGGGCTCATGGACCTGTCGAAGCGTGGCGCGCTGGCGCTCAACCTGGAAGAGATGCAGACGATCCAAGCGCACTTTGCGCAGCTGGGGCGCAAGCCGACGGACGTGGAGCTTGAGAGCTTGGCGCAGACGTGGTCAGAGCACTGCGTGCACAAGACGCTCAAGAGCACGGTGCGGTACCGCCCTGCTGAGCGTCGGGTTGATGCGCTGGACGTGTTCCGGCCGTTGGGGGCCAAGGATGGTTTCGAGGTGTCTGCCGACGGCGTGGTGATCGACAACTTGCTCAAGCGCACGGTCGCGGCGGCCACGTTCGACCTGCGGGCGCAGGACCCGGGCATCGATCATTGGCTCGTGTCGGTGTTCGACGACAACTCGGGGATCGTTCGTTTCGACGACGAGGACGGCGTCTGCATCAAGGTCGAGACGCACAACCACCCGTCGGCGATCGAGCCGTATGGCGGGGCCGCGACGGGCGCGGGCGGGTGCATCCGCGACATTTTGGGGACGGGTTTGGCGGCGAAGCCGATCGCGGCGACGGACGTGTTTTGCGTGGGCCTGCCGGGGCAGGTTCCGCCGGCCGGGGCGCTGCCGCCGAGGTACGTGCTGGAGCGCGTTGTGGCGGGCGTGCGCGACTACGGCAACCGGATGGGCGTGCCGACGGTGAACGGCGCGGTGCACTTCCACGAGGACTACGTGGGCAACCCGCTGGTGTATTGCGGGTGTGTGGGGCTGATCCCGCTGGACAAGTGTTTTGGGGACCCGGCGCCGGGGGACCGGATCGTGGCCCTGGGCGGGGCGACGGGCCGGGACGGCATCCACGGCGCCACGTTCAGCAGCGAGTCGTTGACGGATCAGCACGCCGACGCGTTCGGTCACGCGGTGCAGATCGGGGATGCGATCACCGAGCGGAAGCTGATGGACGTGATCCTGCGGGCGCGGGACGCGGCGGGCGGGCCGCTGTTCCGTGCGATCACGGATTGCGGGGCGGGCGGGTTCTCGTCGGCCGTGGGTGAGATGGGCGAGAAGGTGGGTGCGGCGGTGGAGCTGGACCGGGCGCCGCTCAAGTACGCCGGGCTGAGCTACGCCGAGGTGTGGATCAGCGAGGCCCAGGAGCGGATGGTGCTGGCGGTCCCGCCGGGCGAGCAGCTCGAGAAGCTCAAGGCGCTGTGCGCGGAAGAGGATTTGGGGTTCGCGGACCTGGGCGTGTTCGGCAGCGACGACGCGGATCGGCCGGAGCTGGTGCTGCGGTATCACGGTCACGAGGTTGGGCGGCTGGACATGGCGTTCTTGCACGACGGGCTTCCGAAGCCGACGCGCGAGGCCGTGTGGCCCCCCCCGCCCCCG
>JBCCXV010000003.1:0-24426 GCA_039191195.1 Planctomycetota bacterium | reverse complement strand
GCTCGCGGTGGTTCAGGAAGCTTGCGGCAAGGTCTTGCTTCACCGCGGCCAGCGTAGGCGACGCATCGCCCAGCAAGGCCTTCAGGCTCGTGACGCCCCGCCCGGCCAAGCCGCAGGGCACGATGGTCTGGAAGTGGGTCAAGTCCGGGTCCACGTTCAGGGCCAAGCCGTGCATCGTCACCTGCTTGCGCACCCGCACGCCCAGGGCGCAGACCTTTTCGAGCGGCGCCCCGGGTTGGATGCGGGCCCACACGCCCGTGGCGCAGGCGTCGCGTTCGGCGGCCACGCCGTACCCCTTCACGCAGGCCATCACCACGTCTTCCAGCCACCGCATGTACTGGTTCACGCCCACGGGCCTCGGCCCCCGGTCCAGCCGGAGGATCGGGTAGGCCACCAGCTGCCCCGGGCCGTGGTAAGTCACATCGCCCCCGCGATTCGTCGGTTCCACGGCGATACCGAGCTCGGCGAACCGCTGCGCGTCGGCGACCAAGTTGCCCTGGGCCGACTTGCGACGGCTCACCGTCACCACCGGGTCGTGCTCGACCAGCAGGATCGTTTCGGGCTCATCGCCGGCGAGCACGGCCTCGTGCGTGCGCACCTGCTCGTCGAACGCCGGGCGGTATGCGAGACGGCCGAGGTCGCGGACCACCCATGCCGCCACGTCAGCCCCGGTCGCCCGGGTTTCCCCAGAAGCTCCTGCGGGGGTGCTCGGCGGGGCCGAGGCATCGGCCGGGCGAGGGGCGGAACTAGGTGCGGGTTTCGGGGCGGGGCTAGCGGCGTCGCCAACGGGCATGCCAAAACCCTATCCTCGCGAACCGCCGCCGGAATCCTGCCCGGAATCCGCGTCGAATTGCCCCAGGATTGGCGCCCGCAGGTCTCCATCGCATCCCATGCCCCAGGTCCACCCCACCGCGATCGTTTCGCCCGACGCCACCCTGGCCGAAGACGCCGTCGTGGGCCCGTTCTGCACCGTCGGCGAGGGCGTGACCCTCGGCCCGGGGTCGCGGCTGATCAGCCACGTCGTGCTCCAGGGCCCGCTGACCATGGGCCAGGGCAACGTCGTCTACCCCTTCGCCTGCCTGGGCCTGGCGCCGCAAGACCTCAAGGTCGATCCGGCCGAGCCGGGCCACGGCGTCGTGATCGGCGACGGCAACGTCATCCGCGAGTCGGTCACCATCCACCGCGGGTACCACGACCGGCCGACGTCGCTGGCCGACCGCAATTACCTAATGGTCAACAGCCACCTCGGCCACGACGTGGCCATGGGCTCCGACTGCATGATCGCCAACGGCGCGGTGCTAGGCGGGCACGTGGTCGTCGGCGACCGGGTCACCCTCGGCGGGAACGCCGGGGTCCACCAGTTCGTCCGGATCGGGCGCATGGCCATCGTCACCGGCGCCGAGGGCTTCACCGTCGACATCCCTCCGTTCTGCGGCGCCAACCGCCGGAACCAGGCCTACGGCATCAACGTGGTCGGCCTCCGCCGGGCCGGGCTGCGCGAACACATCGGCCCCCTGCGCCAGGCGTACCGCATCCTGTTTCTGCAGGGCCTGCCCAACCCGCAAGCCGTGGCGCGCATCCGCGAAGACCTGGGCGACGACCCGCTCTGCCGCGAGCTCGCCGACTTCGTCGAAGCTTCCAAGCGTGGCGTGCTGCGGGCCGTCGACGCAGAACGCCAGAGCCGGGCCAACGGCGACTAGCGCCGCACTACGGCTACACCCGCAAGTCGGGCTCGCCCTGCAGCGCCTCGGCGTACCGCCGGCGGATCGGCTCGACGACCTCTTCGATCGCCGCGTCGACCTGCTCGGGTGCGCGCCCGACATAACGCATCGGCTCCATCGCGCTCGAAAGGTCGACGCCGGCGAAACGGTCGTCGCCGCGGAGCCGTTCGAGGAGGTCGTTGTCGGCGCCCTCGCCCTTGACCCGCGCCGCCGCCGCCTGGGCGTGCTCGCGGATCGCCTCGTGCAACGCCTGACGATCGCCGCCCTGCTCGCACGCGGCCATCAGTACGTTCTCGCTGGCCATGAAAGGCAGCTCGGCGTCGAGCGCCCGCTCGATCACGGCCTTGTGCACCACGAGACCGCCCGCGACGTTCGCCGCCAAATCCAGCGCGCCGTCGAGGGCCAAGAACGGCTCGGGCAGCGTCAACCGGCGACACGCGCTGTCGTCCAGCGTGCGCTCGAGCCACTGCTCGGCCGCCGTCACATAAGGCGTTTGCGCCTGACCGATCACGAACCGGCAGAGCCCGCCGATCCGCTCGCTGCGCATCGGGTTGCGCTTGTAGGGCATCGCCGAGCTGCCGACCTGCTCGGCCTCGAACGGCTCGTCGATCTCTTTGCGGTGCGAGAGGATGCGCACGTCGCCGGCCATCTTCGCGCAGGCCGCCGCGACGGCCGCGAGCGCACCGACCAGCATGCCGTCGAGCACGCGCGGGTAGGTCTGCCCGGTCACGACGAAGCGTTTGGACGTCTCCCAGCCCATCTTCTGACAGACCAAGCGGTCGAGCCGATCGACGCGGGCGTGATCGCCGTTGCACAAGGCCAAGAACGAGGCTTGCGTGCCCGTGGCGCCCTTGAGCCCGCGGAAGCGCAGCGTCTCCAGACGGTGCTCGACCTCGGCCAGCCCCAGCGCCAGGTCGTGGGCCCAGACCGCGGCGCGCTTGCCGACCGTCGTCGGCTGGGCCGGCTGCAAGTGCGTCCAACCGACCGTCGGAAGGTCGCGGTGGCGATGGGCAAAGACCCCAAGACGGTCGATCACCTTCGCCGCCTTCTGCGCCACCAGCTCGAGCGCCGCCCGGGCCTGGATCAGCTCCGTGTTGCACACGACGAACTGGCTCGTGGCGCCCAGGTGCACGATCGGACCCGCGTCCGGCGCACACTCCGCCAAAGCCCGGATGTGCGCCATCACGTCGTGACGCGTCGCCCGCTCGTGCTCGGCGGCCCGGGCGAAGTCGATGTCGTCCAGCGCCGCACGCAGCGCATCCACCTGCGAGCCCGTCACCGGCAGGCCGACCTCGTGCTGCGCCTCGGCCAGCGCCAGCCACAGCCGGCGCCACGTCGCAAACTTGAACCGGTCCGACCAAACCCACTGCATCGCCGGCGACGCGTGGCGCGCCGACAGCGACGACCGGTACCGGTCGCGGCTCGGGTCGTCGCCCGGAACGGGCATCGGAATCGGCGGGGTCTCGGGCGCGGTCGTCACGGGGCGATTGAACCTCGGCGGGGGGCCGGCCATAGTAGAGGTTCCGGTCCACCCCACGGACGGCGGCATGACCCAGGCCAACCCGCGCCGAAGCCCAACCCCGCCGACGCCATCCGCGTCACCCCCGGCGCCCCCGGCGCCCTCCCACCCGGCCTCCGACGAACCCGCCTTGGTCGAACGCGCCCGCACCGGCGACCGCGCCGCCCTGGGCCAGCTGCTCCAGCGCGAACAGGGCCGCATCTACAACGTCTGCCTGCGGATGGTCGGTTCCCGGGCCGACGCCGCCGACGCCGCCCAAGAAGCCATGCTCAAGGCCGTCGGCGCCATCGACCGGTTCGAGGGGACCAGCCGGTTCGGCACCTGGCTGACCCGCATCGCCATCAACGAGTCCTACACCCTGCTCCGCAAGCGCCAGAGGCGGTCGATGGCGAGCCTCGACGCCCCCGCCGGCCACAAAGACGACGACGCCCCACGCTCCGACCCCGCCGACACGGAACCCGGGCCCGCCCAGCGCGTCCAACAAGACGAGCAAACCGCCCTCGCACTCAAGGCCCTGCATACCTTGGAACCCGACCACCGAGCCATCCTGATCCTGCGCGACCTCCAGGGCCTCGACTACGGCGAGATCGCCGACGCGCTCGACCTCAAACGCGGCACCGTCAAGAGCCGGCTGTTCCGGGCCCGCATGGCCCTGCGCGCCGCCCTCGATGCGCCGACAACGACGGAACACCCCGCCCCAGCCGCGGCTTCCTCCACGGAGGCCCAACCATGACCGCACCGCCACCCGCCAACCCGCCCAGCCCAACGCCCGGCGAGCCCGAAGGCTTCGAGGACCGCCTGCTCGACTACATCGAAGGCGACCTGTCGCCCCAGGCCGAGCGCGAGCTCGAGGCCGAACTCCAGCGCGACCCCGCCGCGTGGGACCTGGCCCGCAAGGTCCGCGCCGACCGCCAGTCTTTGCGGGCCGCCCGGCCGGAAGACGCCCCGGCCGGCCTGATCGACGAAGCCCTGGCCCGGCTCGAACGCGACGCCCTGCTCGGCGAGCCGCTGGGCGCCGAGAGCATCCCCGCCACGGCGCGCCACGCAGGCGACACCGCGCGCCCCACCCGGGCCGTGCTGGCCCGCATCGGCTTCCTCACCGCCGCCGCCGCAGGCTTGGCGATCGGCGCCACGGCCCTGCTGTCGAACCTCAGCGACTCGCCGCTCGAAGACTTCGCCAGCAACGTCGAGCGCGCGACGCCCGAGCCTGAGCCGCAAGACCCCGGCCAACCCGCGGACTCCCTCAGCGACGGCTCACGCTTGTCGGGCCGCGAAACGCGACTCGACTTCGACGACAGCTCGGGGCGAGCCCCCGGCAGTGCGGCCGACGCGCGCGATCGCGTCACGGCCGGCGCCGCGCCGCGTCGATCGATACCGACGCCCGATACCGAAGCCGCACGACCGGACACGCTCGGCGCGGCTCCGACCGCTGCGGGAGCCGCCGACGAAGCCGGGCGCCACTTCGGGCTCGATCGGCTGGGCGAACGCAGGCACGCCCGTGCCGTCGCCATCGAACGCCTCTTTGAGACGGCGCCCGGTGCGGCCCGCTCCACCACCGCCGCGGCCGGACCCCGGCTGGACCTCGGGGCCACACCCACCGTCACGCGGGTGGCCGGCGAAGGCGGCGCCGACCCCGCCGGCCTAGGGCTCCGGGTCAACGTGATCACCCACGACGCCCGGGCCACCGCCGCCTCGCTCGAACGCTTCGGCGCGGACCGGAACCTCGTGTTGGCGTCGTTCACGCCCCCGCCCTCTCATCGCTTCCGTCACGACACGCACGCAGCGGTCGCCGCCGTCTCCGATGGCTTCGCGCTCGAAGGCGCCGAAAGCCCAGCCCCCGCGGAACCCCAATCCGCCGATCCCCGCGTCATTGCGGACAACGCAACCAATCCTCCCAACCCCGATTCCGACGGCTCCCGCCGCTTCAACTTCCTCGCCAGCGTCGGCGCCGACGGCGGCACGAACCCCGACCCCGCCGACCCGCTCAACGCCCCGGGCGACCGCAACGAAACGCGCTTCGACACGGCGCCACCACTGCGACGCAGCCGCCACTCCGAGCGCAGCGCTTCGGCCGCGCCCGCGCTCGATCCCAACCTCGAGCTGAGCCAAGCCGCGCCGAGCGCCGCCCTTGGGGAGACGAAGACGCGCCTCAACCGCTTCGAAGAGGCCGCGCCGGCCGCAACGCCGAGCGGCCCCGCTAGCGCGCCGGCACCGCCCAGGGTCTACTACGTGCAACTCGCGCCCCAAGACGTGCCCGAGCTGGTCTCGTATCTCAACCGCGACCTCCCCGTCACCCAACGGGCCGCGCTGGCCGAGGAGCCGCAGCCCCAGGCCGTTCCGCAAGCCCGAGCCGAGTCGTTCTTCGCCCAACCCTCGGCGGCGCGACGCAACGCCGACGCGCTCGCGCTGCGATACGCAGAACCGCGGCGGCACGCGGGCGACGCTTGGAACCGGGACGACCTTCGCCACCAACGCTGGCAGCGGGGAGGCCAAGCCTCGGGAGCACCTCCCGTGCTCACGCCCCCCCACCCCACGACGGCGTTCGCCCAAGCCGACCCGCTCTGGGCCGCCTCGGGCTTGCCGGTGCGGATCGAGCTGGTCGCCGCGTCCGAGCCTTCCCCCGAAGCGACCCCGCCAACGGCTGCGGCGGCCTCCCGGCCCGCCCGCGCGTCCGCCCCAAGCCGGCCCGCCCCGCCGGCGACAGCGCCGTCGCCATAACCCCGTCCCGGGCACGCCGGCTTGCCCACGGCGCCCGCCCGCCGATACCTTGCCCGCATGAAGTCCACCGCGTCGATGCTTGCCGTTCTTCTCGGGGCCGCCTTCCTCACCGGATGCGGGGCCCAGCGCCCCGGCGACCCGGCCGTCGCCGTCACCGCCGACCACCAGCTCCTGCCCAACCGTACTGGGCCCGGGCTGATCGACGCCCAAACCAGCCCCATCCCCGACGTGCCCATGCCCGTCGGCTTCGTCCAGCTCGGCGAAGAGAGCTCGTCGGGCTACGGCCCGTCGTCGCGCATCGTCGACCACCACTACCAGGGCCGCGCCCTGGTCCCCGACCTGGTCACGTTCTACGAGCACCGGCTCTGGCAGCACGGCTGGACCCAGGTCGGCATCGAAACCACCAGCGAAGACGAAGCCCGTGTCACCGCCGTCAAGGGCGGCGAGGGCTTGGAGATCACCGCCTCGACCCGGCACGACATCCTCACGATGGGCGTCACCATCGGCCCGCTGGATTCGATCCGCCTGGCCTCGCCCGCCGGCCCCACGGGGTAACGCGCACGCGCCCTACGCTGTCCCGCCACGCCCACGACGGCCCCGCCGCCGACCGCCTCCCGTACCGCTGTTCCCGCCATGGCCGAACCCCCGCCCCCCGCCCACGACTTCCACGAACAGACCACGGAGCTCCAGGAGTTCAAGGAAAAAGCCCTGGACTTCTGGGCCCGGTACGGCACGTGGATCACCATCCTCGCGGTCGCCGGCGCGCTGCTGTTCTCGGGCACGAGACTCTGGTCGGTCTGGAACACGAATCAGCGCAACGAAGCGGCCGACGCCCTCGCCGCCGCCGGCAACTTCCCCAACAGCTACCGCCTGATCGCCGAAGAGCAGGAGGGCCCGCCCGCCTGGATCGCACGGCTGCACGCCGGCGACCTCCGCCTCGCCGAGCACCGCGCCGGCAAGCCGACCGACGGGCTCACGCTCGACCAAACCCTCGACCGCGCCGCCGAGCACTACCAAGCCATCGTCAACGAACAAGCCCCGCCGCTGTTCCAGGCGAACGCCCACATCGGCTTGGCCGTCGTCGCCGAGTCGCGGCAAGACTGGGCCGGCGCCAAGGCCGCCTGGGCACGCGCCGCCGAGGTCGCCGCCCCCGCGGGCCTGGCGCTGCTCGCCGCCCAAGCCAACGACCGCTTGGCCCGGGTCGACGCCTACGCCAACCCCACGCCCTACCCCGATGTCCCCGAGGGCGACCCGGCCGCCGACGCCGACCGAGGGCTCTTCGACGACCTGCCCCCGTCAACGCCGCCGGCCACCCAGCCCGCCGAGGGCGCGGCCACCGCCGACCCCGAGGGCGAGTAAACCCGTGGCCGACCCGCCCGCGTCGGCAGGCGACCCGCGCGACGACCCGGCCGCCGCCCGCCGCAAAGGCTCGATCTACCACGCCGAATCGCTCGACGACCTCGAAGCCGCCGGCGCCGAGACCGAGTCCTTCACCCTCTCCCGCGACGCCAAGCTCCGGCTGGACCGGTTCCTCCAGTCCAAGCTCAAGGGCATGAGCCGCAACCAGGTCCAGCGCCTGATCACCCTCGGCGGGGTCACCGTCAACCAGAAACCCGCCAAGGCCTCGCTCGCCCTGCGCGAGGGCGACACGGTCGAAGTCGTCGTCCCGCCCAAGCCGGCCGAGCGCCTCGACCCCGAACCCATCCCCCTCGACGTGCTCTTCGAAGACGAGCACCTGATCGCCATCAACAAGCAGGCCGACATCATCGTCCACCCGGCCCGCGCACGCCTCTCGGGCACGATGCTCAACGCGCTGATGCACCACTTCCAGCATTCCGGCCAAAACCAGGCCGGGCCCGTCGAATCGCTCTCGTCGGTAGGGGAAGACGAGGCCCGCCCCGGCGTCGTCCACCGGCTCGACCGTTTCACCACCGGCGTGATCGTGTTCGCAAAGCGCGACGAGTCGCACTGGCTCCTGGCCCGCCAATGGGAGCGTCGCACGAACCTCAAGGCCTACCTCGCCGTGGTCCACGGACACTTCGACCCGCCCGCCGGCGCCATCGACCGGCCGCTGGGTAAGCACCCGACGATCCGCGAGGCCCACGCCGTACGCCACGACTCTGCCGGCAAAGAGTCTCTCACACTCTATCGAACTCGAGAACAATACCCCGGCTACAGCCTGGTCGAGTTCGAGCTCAAGACCGGCCGAACCCACCAGATCCGCGTCCACGCCGGCTACGCCGGCCACCCCCTCGTCGGCGACATCCTCTACGGCGGCGAACCCGTCGGGACCCCCGAACTCGACACCCCGCCACGACCCGCCGCCGCACGGCCGGACACCGTCTTCGCCCGGACCAAAGAACAAGGCCTCAAGGCCGAAGCCGACGCGCTCGACCGCGACGACGTCATCATCGCCGTGCCCGCCCTGCACGCGGCGCTGCTGCGCATCGAGCACCCGACCGACCAGCGCACGCTCACGTTCACGGCGCCGCTGCACGAACCCCTGGCGACGCTCGTGCGCGAACTCCGCCGCCGCGGCGTCGCCCGGCTGGGCCCGCAGGGCTGCCACGTCGACCTCGACCAAGCCGTGCCCGAGTGAACCTTGCCGTTGACCCTCACTTGTCGCGCGGCAGCCAGGCCTTGTCTTCCAGACCCTCGTCGTGGTTGGCGTAGCGGGCCATCACGAACAGCAGGTCGCTCACCCGGTTCAGGTAGCGCACCGCGATCGCCGCCACCGGCTCGGCATGGGCGAGTTGCACCACGTCGCGCTCGGCCCGCCGACACACCGTGCGCGCCACGTGCAGCCGCGAAGCCCGCTCGCCCCCGCCCGGCAGGATGAACGTCCGCAGCGGAGCCAGCTCACCCTGCAACCGGTCGATCTGCGACTCGATCACGCCCACATCATCCTCCGACAAGCGGCTGGCCTGGTCCCGTCCCGCACTGGACTCGTCATGCGGCGTCGCCAGATCGGCGCCCAGCTCGAACAGCGCCTCCTGCACAGGCCCGACGATCTCCGCACACCACGCCGGCGCCACCGCACCACCCGCCGGCGCGGCCGCCAGCCCGAGCGCCGCGTTGAGCTCGTCCACCGCGCCGTACGCCGCGACGCGTGCGTGATCCTTCGGAACCCGGGGCCCGCCGATGAGGTCGGTCTGGCCCTCATCGCCGCGTTTGGTGTAGATGCGCATCGCCGGATGCTACGGGGGCGCAGACAGCCCGGCCCGGAACGCCTAACATTGTTTGCTCGGCCGATTCCGGCCGACGCCACGGGAGCCCGGCTGGCTCCCGCTCCTTCGAGGTCGCGGACGACCGACCCCGCCCCCCCTGAGGCCTTGCGATGTCCACCACCCGGCTCGACGCCGACGCCCCCCCGGTCCCCCCGCCACCCGCGGCCACGCCCACGTCCAAGCCCGCCGCCATGCCCGACGTCCAGGGCTCGCGCGACCGCCGCAACCTCGCCATCGACAAGGTCGGCGTGCGCGACATCCGCTACCCCATCACCCTCGCCACCCGGGGCGAAGGCCCGCCGCAGTCCACCGTCGCCCACGTCAACATGTACGTCAGCCTGCCCCACCACCAAAAGGGCACGCACATGTCACGCTTCCTCGAAGTGCTCAACGAGCACCACCTGTCGATCCGCAGCGACGACATCAAGGCCGTCACCCGCGACATGCGCGAGCGGCTAGAAGCCGAAGAGGCCCACCTCGAGCTCTCGTTCCCGTACTTCATCGACAAGGCCGCCCCCGTGACCGGCCAGCCCGGCAAGCTCGACATCGAGGTGTCCTTCGCCGCCACCTCCGGCGCCTCGGCGTCCGCCGACGACTTCGTCCTCGGCGTCAAGGTGCCCGCCGCCTCGCTCTGCCCGTGCTCGAAGGAGATCAGCGACTACGGCGCCCACAACCAGCGCTGCGAGATGGAAGTGAAGGTCCGCCTCGCCGACGGCCCGCAGCTCTGGATCGAAGACCTCTTCGAGATCGTCGAGGCCTGCGCCAGCTCGCCCGTGTTCGCCGTCCTCAAGCGCCCCGACGAGAAGTGGGTCACCGAGCGCGCCTACGACCACCCCAAGTTCGTCGAAGACATCGTCCGCGACCTGGCCCTGGCACTCGACGACGAAGACCGCGTCATTTGGTACTCGGTCGAGTCCACCAACTACGAGTCGATCCACAACCACAACGCCTACGCGCTGATCGAACGCGACAAACGCGACGGCGCCTAACCCTCGGGGCCCCCGTGAAGCTGGTGTACCGAGCCACCGAGCCCGCCGAAGCCCACCAGCTCCGCGCCGAGCTCGAGGCCCTGGGCCTGCACGCCCACGTCTTCGGCGAAACGCTGCAGGCCGGCGTCGGCGACATCCCCTTCTTCGCCGCCTACCCCACCGTCCACGTGCCCGACGAGCAGGCCGAGGCCGCCAACGCCGTCGTCGCCGACTGGATCGAACGCAGCAGGTCCCCGGCCGTCGAATCCCCGCCCTGGACCTGCCCGAACTGCCACGAGACCGTCGACGGCGTGTTCACCGCCTGCTGGAACTGCGGCGCCGGGACCGAAGAGACCGGCCGGCCGGCCGAGCCGCCCGCCGACGCTTCGTAACGTAAGTGCCGGCTCCTCGGCTACGCTGCGGGCTTGGCCGCCGCCCCCGACCACCCTCCATCCCACGGACACCGCGCCGCGCCCCTGTGGCGCAACGTCAGCTTCGTCCTGATGTGGACCAGCGTCGCCGCCAGCGGGTTCGGCGACCGCATGATCCAGCTCGCCGCCTGGCCCCTGCTCGGCCTGGGCTCCGAAGGCGTGCAGGCCGCCAGCGTGCAGGCCGCGGTCACCTTCTTCTTCTTCCTGCCTTTCTTCTTTTTCGGGCCCGTCGGCGGTTGGCTCGCCGACACCCTGCCCCGCAAGTGGCTCATGCTCGGCTGCGACGAGATGCGCGCCCTGGTGCTCGTGATCGCCGCCGTCCTGCTCTGGAAGTACTGGCCGGGCTACGACGGCTCGCAGCCCATCAACCCCGATCACCCACACGCCTGGCTCGCCTACGTCGCGGTCTACGGCTTGATCGCGCTCACCGGGCTCTTCGCCGCCTTCTTCAGCCCCACACGCGACGCCACGGTGCCCCAGATCGTGCCGATGCGCCAGCTGCCTTCGGCCAACGCCATCGTCATGGCGATCGCGACCATCGCCTCGATGGTGGGCCTGTACGCCGGCGACGCCATCATGCGCGGAGGTGGAATCGCCTTCGGCGTCGCCGTCGGCGCAGGGTGCTTCCTCATCAGCGGGTCTTTCTTCGCCTTCATGCGCGTGCGCCCCCACGTCCGGCCCCAGGGTAAAGCCCGCGAGAGCGAGCTCAAACGCCTCGTCCAGGCCGCCGGGTATGTGCGACAGCACAAACGGCTCATCGCGCTCTACGGCTACGCGACGCTCTTCTGGGGCCTCGCCGGCGTCGTCCTGGCTTGGCTCGCGGCGCTCGTCTCGCTCCGCTACGGCCTCGAGGGCCAAGACGCCCGCAGCACCTTCGTCCAGCTCCAAACCGCGCTCGGGGCCGGCATGCTCATCAGCAGCGTCGTCATGGCCCTGCTAGGCGCTCGACGCGAATCGCATTGGCTCATCCTGCTGGGGCTGCTCATCACCGGGGTCGCGACCGTCGTGCTCTGGGCCGTGCCCGTGCTGTGGATGGGCGTGGTCATGGCCTTCGTCGTCGGCTTCGCGGCCAACGTCGTGCGCGTGTTCACCGACACCCTCACCCAGACCAGCTCGGCCAACTACATCCGCGGCCGCGTCTTCGGCCTGCGCGAGATCCTCACCAACGCCGCCGTGCTCCTGGTCAATGGCGCCATCTGGCTGCTGGGCGGCTACAGCATCGACAGCGCCCTGCTGAGCATCATGCCCTGGTTTGGCGGCGCGATCGCCGTAGTCTCGGCCGTCTTCCTCGTGCGAGAACTCGCCAAGGGGCCCGCGCCGCGGAGAGACACCAACGCCTGGTGGCGCTTCGTCCGCCTGCTCACCTTCAGCTATCACCGGCTGGAAGTCGTCGGCAAGCACCACATGCCCGCACAAGGACCCGCGCTGCTGGTCAGCAACCACACGGCCGGCCTCGACCCCTTCGCCCTGCAGTCTGGCACGCGGCGGACGGTCCGTTGGATCATGACCAAGTCGTACGAGTTCAACGTCCTACGCCGGCTCTGGCGCGCCATCGACCCCATCGTGCTCAACCTCGACGGCTCCGACCGCGAGCAAGTCGCACAAATCCTCGCAAGACTCAAGCGCGGCGACGTCGTCGGTATCTTCCCCGAAGGCGGCCTCCAGCGCGCCACGCGCGCCCTAGCGCCCTTCGAGCCCGGCGTCGGCGTGCTCGCGCGACGCTCCGGCGCCCCCATCGTCCCGGCCTGGATCCACGGAACCCCGCGCGCCAAGCCCATGTGGCGGCACTTCCTACAGCCCTCGGAAACCACCGTCGTCTTCGGCGAACCGTGGACGCCGCCCAAGGCGATGAAGGCCGCCGACATCCTCGCCGAGCTGCGCCGGCGCATGCTCACGCTCGAGGAGCAGGTGCCCCCGAGCCGCCGCAAGTACAAGACCGAGCCCGAAGGCAAAACCTCGGCCGAGTTCCTCTCTGCCCGAGCGCGGAGCGAAGACACCGCCGCCCCGTAAACCCGCGGCGCCTAGTCTCAAACGCCGAGCCCTATTCCGGTGTCCCAACGAGCAGTGGCGCGAGCGCCTCAAGCCCCCGCAGGTCGAACTCGGCGGTCCGGTCGCCGCTGTGCATCGGCTCGAACGTGAACGCCAAGCGCTCGCCCCCGCGCAACCGGCCGAGCGCGGCCGACCCGTCCCGCCAGAACAGCGACAGCCGGTCGCCCGACGCCCGCATCACCAGATCGGTCTCGACGCCGTCGACGGCCTCCACCACGTCGGTGCGGTTGCGCTTCATCTTGCTGCGGAATCCCGTCGTGACGTACGCCGACACCGTGCCGCTCTGGGAGCGGAGGTTCAGCACCGGCGTGTAGGTCTTGTCCGGCCATGCGGTGATCGGCGACTCGGCGTCGAGTGAGAGCAGCACGACACGCGTATCGCCGTCCCCCTGCACCGACACCCGCCAAGCCCCGCGGTCGCCCAGGGCCGGCGCGACGGGCCGGGGCGCCGCAATCGCATCTCCCGAGGCTTCGCCGGCCGCACGGCCCACCACCGCCTCCGCCGCCACAGCCGCCACAGCCGCCACAGCCGCCACAGCCGCCGACGGGCTTACCGCGGGCTGGGTCGCCGGCGGCGCAACGTCAACGCGCTCGGCGAGCCCCATCGCGATCCGGTCGTACGCCGCCAACCGTGCGCGGTCGTCCAGGATCCGCGCCGCGGCGCGCACCTGATCCGCCACCAACGCCTCGGCCGGCTGCGTCGCCGCCGGCGGTTCGGCCCAGGCGGCCAACGCCCAACCACACGCCACCGCGCCCGCCAACACCGCCGAGAGAGTTCGTTTCCCAACCATGCCGTCATGCTACGAGCCGCCGGTACACTCCGCCTCGACTCACCCGCCCCGCCGCTGCACCCGCCCTGGAGGAGCCCCGCATGGCCCGCCCCGTCACCCTCTTTACCGGCCAATGGGCCGACCTGCCCTTCGACACTCTCTGCGCCATGGCCTCCGACTTCGGGTACGACGGCCTCGAACTCGCCTGCTGGGGCGAACACTTCGACGTCGCCAAGGCCAACAGCGACCCCGGCTATGTCCAGACCCGGTGGGACACCCTGGCCAAGCACGGCCTGACCTGCTTCGCCGTCTCCAACCACTTGGTCGGCCAAGCCATCTGCGACCACATAGACGCCCGCCACCAGTCGATCCTGCCCGCGCACGTGTGGGGCGACGGCGAGCCCGAGGGCGTGCGCACCCGCGCCGCCGAGGAACTCATCGCCACCGCCAAAGCCGCCCGCGCCCTGATGGACGCCAAGCCCGCCGGCCTCGACGAGGCCTTCGACGACACCCCCTCCAAGGGCTGGGGCCGCACGCCGGCGGTGGTCAACGGGTTCACCGGCTCGTCGATCTGGCATTCCATCTACGCCTTCCCCCCGACCGACCAGGCCTACTGGAACCAGGGCTTCGAAGACTTCTCGAAGCGCTTCGGCCCCATCCTCGACGCCTTCGACCGCTTCGACGTCAACTTCGCCCTCGAAGTCCACCCCACCGAGATCGCCTTCGACGTCGCCAGCAGCCAGCGCGCGCTCGACGCCGTGGGCCACCACAAGCGCTTCGGCTTCAATTACGACCCGTCGCACCTCGGCTACCAGGGCGTGGACTACGTGCGCTTCATCCGCGACTTCCCGGGCCGGATCTACCACGCCCACATGAAGGACGTGTGGTGGGGCCACGGCGACGGAACCGTCGGCGTGTTCGGCGGCCACACCGACTTCGCCGACCCCCGCCGATACTGGGACTTCCGCTCACTCGGGCACGGCGACATCTCCTTCGAGGACATCATCGTGGCGCTCAACGACGTCGGCTACGCCGGCCCCCTGAGCGTGGAGTGGGAAGACAGCCGGATGGACCGTGAGCACGGCGCCGCCGAGGCCTGCGAGTTCGTCCGCTCGATCGACTTCGAGCCCTCTAAGATCGCCTTCGACGCGCAGTTCGACAAGTAGCCACAGCGGGGAAGACGGATGCCCGACGCCAACCACGCCGAGGCCTTCGCCTGGAACCAAGCCTCGTGGGACCTGCGCGCCCCGGTGCACGCGCAATCGCGCCTCTACACCGGCCGGGCCGACGCCCTGCGCGCCGGCAAGCACACGCTCACGCCCCTTCATCAAGAAGGCGTCGGCGACCTCAACGGCAAGGCGGCCCTACACCTGCAGTGCCACCTGGGCATGGAGACGATGAGCCTGGCCCGGCTGGGCGCAAGCCCCGCGGTCGGCCTCGACTTCAGCCAAGCCTCGATCAACCACGCGAACAAGCTCCGCGACGAACTGGGCGTCTCGCCCAAGCGCTGCCGCTTCGTCTGCGCGAACGTGTACGACGCACCCGAAGCGCTGGGCCAAGCCTTCGACCTGTTGTTCGTGTCCGAGGGCTCGCTGTGCTGGCTGCCGGACATCCGGCGGTGGGCGCAGACCGTCGGCGCCCTGCTTAAGCCCGGCGGCAGGCTGTTCGTGCACGACTTCCACCCGATCTTGCACACCCTGGCCCCCGGAAACCGGGATAGCGCGCCTGGCGATAAGAGTGAAGCGCACGCTTTCCACCTCGCCTACGGCTACCTCGGCGAGCGGGCCATGACCTTCGAGACCGACACCACCTACACCGAGTCAGACGCCCCGCTGCCCAAGCACAGCACGGCCGAGTGGGTCCACCCCATCGGCGCCATGCTCGGCGGCCTCCTCGACGCCGGCCTGGTGATCGACGGCTTCGAAGAGCACCCCACGTGCTGCTACCAGGCCCTGCCGTGCATGGTCCTCGCCGACTACGGGCGCTGGGCCTTCCCCGAGCCCTGGGCCGGCCAAGTCCCCTGCGAGTTCAGCCTGCGCGCACACAAGGCCTGACCGCGAGGCCAGGGAGAGACAGCCGCACCCACGGCGGCCCCTACGGCCGTCGGCTATCGTCCGTCTGAACGCCCTTGGAGCCGCCCGCGTGACCGCCTCCCCCTTTGCTTCGCTTCTCGTGACACTCGCCCAGGCCACGCCCGCCGGGGCGCCGGGGAATCCCGCGGGGGCGGGGTCCGCCGGGGCGAACGAGTCGCTGCTGCTCTGGGGCCTGCTCCTGTTCGGCCTGGCCTTGGCGCTCGTGGTGGTCGAGGTCTTCGTACCCACCGGCGGGATCATCGGCGCCGTCGCCGCAGTGTGCTCGATCGGCGCGGTCATCTGCTTGTTCGGCTACAGCCAGACGGCGGGCCTCATCGGATTAGCCGCGGTCCTTATCTCCGGGCCGGTCGCCATGCTGTGGGGCCTGAAGGTCGCGCCCAACACCCCCTTCGTAAAGTTCTTATCTCTGCGAGAGGGTCAGATCGCCGACGCCGGGCCCGCCGAGGGAGAGGCCGACCCGGACCACCCGCCCGTGGGCGCAACCGGCGAAGCGCTGTCCGACCTCCACCCCGTCGGCGTCTGCCGGATCGACGGCAAGCGGGTCGACTCCCTGGCGGTCGCCGGCGCCATCGACAAGGGCGCCGCGGTCGAGGTCGTCGGCCACAGCGGCGTGCAGGCCCGGGTCAAGCTGGCGTCGACGGCCTGAGCCGGTAGCCTTCCGGCATGGCTCACAAACCCCGCGTCGGTCTTTCCCACTCCCGCTCCATCCTGATGGCCCCCGCGATCGCCCTAGGGCTCATCCTCGCGCCCGCCACCTCGGCGCAACCGTCCACCCCCGCCGCTCCGGCGACACAGCCCGCCGCGCTGCCCACCGACACCCGCAACCTCACGATCTACGAGGTCAACCTCCGCCAGGCCACGGCCGAGGGCACGCTCGACGCCTTCCGCACCCAGCACCTCGACCGCCTGGCCGACATGGGCGTCGGCGTCCTCTGGCTCATGCCGATCCACCCCATCGGCGAGGTTGAACGCAAAGGCGCGCTCGGCAGCTACTACGCCGCGACCGACTACAAGGCCGTCAACCCCGAGTTCGGGACCCAAGAAGACTTCCGCGAGTTCGTCGACGCCGCCCACGCCCGCGGCATGCTCGTGATCCTCGATTGGGTCGCCAACCACACCGCCTGGGACCACAACTGGACCCGCAGCCACCCGCAGTACTACGTCCGCGACCGGGAAGGCGGCTTCACCCCGCCCAACGCGGACTGGTCGGACGTCATCGAACTCGACTTCGAGGCCCCCGGCATGGCCGGGGCCATGCTCGACGCCATGCGCTATTGGGTGGTGGAGTTCGACGTCGACGGCTACCGCTGTGACGTCGCCAACGAGGTGCCCACGCCGTTCTGGCGCGGCGCCATCCCGAGGCTCCGGCGCGAACGCACGCTCTTCATGCTCGCCGAAGCCAACGACGTCGGGCTGCATCAGGCCGGGTTCGACGCGACGTACGGCTGGGGTTACTTCGGACCCCTGCTGGCGATCCGCAGCGGCCGGGCCGGCCCCGAAGCGTTATGGGCGCACCTGGCGCGCGAGCAGGCGGCCCTGCCCCGTGGCGCCTTCCGCATGCTCATGACCTCGAACCACGACGAGAACTCTTGGAACGAAACGGCCGTCGACCGCTGGGGCCCGTTCTTGGACGCCGCCACCGTGCTCACCTTCACCCTGCCGGGCATGCCGCTGATCTACAACGGCCAAGAGGTCGCGATCACCCAGCAGCTCGAGTTCTTCGAGAAGGATCCCATCGACTGGGGTGACGACATCGCCGGCCACCCGGCGTCACGGCTCTACACCGAGCTCGTGCAGCTCAAACGCGAGCACCCGGCGCTAGCCCACGGGCCGGGTGCTCCGCCTTTGATTAAGACACGCACGAGCGCGGAGCAAGCCGTCTTCGCCTTCCGCCGGATGGCCGGTGGCCGTGAGGTGCGTGTCGCCGTGAACTGCACCGACGAACCGACGACCTTCAACTTCGGCCGCCGCACGCCCGAAGTCACGCTCAATGCTTTCGGCTGGGCGATGTGGGTCGATGGCGAGCGGTGGGGCCAGGGGAAGCCTTGAGTGGCGCACCGACCATCGCCCGATTCGATACGGTCATGCACCAGGACGGCGTCGTTGCGCTGTTGGCCGCGGTCTTCCCGAACCCCGCGCCACACAACGAACCCGGTTTCGTCATTGCCCAGAAGCTCCCTCAGAAAGATGACCTGTTTTGGATGGCCTGCAATCCCGACGGCCGTGTCATCGGCACGGTATTGGCGGCGTACGATGGCAACCGCGGGTGGCTCTACTGCCTGGCCGTAGCGCCCGAATCGCGCCGCGAAGGCGTAGGCTCGGCGCTGGTGCGTCACGCCAAGCAAGCGCTATCCGAGTTGGGCTACCAAAAACTGAATCTGCAAGTGGTCCAGAGCAAAGATGACGCCGTGCGGTTTTACGAACGGCTGGGCTTTGGCGCCGAAGCCCGGGTCAGCATGGGCAAGCGGCTCGACTCCTGAGCAAATGGGGCGACCAAGAGATCGACCCGCTACAGCCCGGCCCTATGCCGTCAAAGCAAGCGAGTCATGTGCGCAAGCGGGAAGACCTTGAACCCGCAGCGCTCGTACGCGCGCACGGCCGGGGCGTGCGCGGGATTGCCGCCGGTGTTCACCTTGGCCCACAACGCGCCATGCTCTTTCATGAGCCCGAGCACATGGCGGTACAGCGACGTGCCGATGCCACGGCCTTGATACGCGGGGGCAATGGCGTTCAGACCGATCTCGCCGGACCGATCCTCGGCGTTCATCGTGTAGTGGACGTAACCCGCCCGCTGGTGCGAGGCAGAGTCCCACGCAACCCAGATATGCCCGGGGTCTTCCGCACAGAGTTCGCGGAAGTAACGCGCGTGGCTCTTTCGCCAATCCGGATAGGCCAGGCGGAAGACCTCGGGTCCAAGCTCGCGCTCAAACGACTCGTGGATCGGCGTAAACGCCGAGAGCGACAGCGCCAGCAGCGGCTCCACGTCGTCGGGTTGGAAGCGGCGGATCTCGGGCATCGTGCGGTCTTGGTCTAACGCGAGCCTGGCGTGCGGCGGTGCGCAACGCATACCGTTAGCCGCGCTCACCCACCTGGACCCCGCCCTCGGGAACGCGCAGCAGGCCGATGCCCATCTTGGGGTCGTGGGGGTCGATGAACTCGCGCGTCTCGTAGTGGTCCTTGATCGCGTTCCAATGCCGGTCGACGCCGGTGTGACCGCCGTCGCGGGTGACGTCTTCGCGCGGGAGGATGTCGTGGAACGCGATAAGCCCCCCCGGGCGCACCAGCGAGCCGTACATGGCGAAGTCTTGCGTCACGCCCTCGAAGCTGTGGTCGCCGTCGATGAAGGCGAAGTCGACCGGGTCGCCGCCGAAGGTCGCGCGCACGCGCTCGAAGGTCGCAGGGTCGTGCGAGTCTTCGCGCAGCAGGTGCATGGTCTGGTCGGGCTTGGCAAAGGCGTGGTACAGGTGCGCCCGGGCCTCGGAGTACCCGCCGCCGAACTTGCCGGCCGGCAGGTCGACGCTCACCAGCACGGCGTCGTCGCGCGCGGCCTGGGCCCATAGGTACAGCGTCCCGCCCCGGTGCGTGCCGATCTCCAGCACCCGCTGCGGCGCGATCTCGCGCACCGCGTGGTAGAGCGACTCGATCTCATACCCGCTCTGCACCGGCCGGATCTTCTTGAACTCACCGTAACCGACGTAGGCGAACGGGATCGCGAACCGCGCCACCGGCGAAACCAAGTACCCCTCAAGCTCACGCAAGCGGGCCTTGCTCTTGCGCAGGTGTTTGTCGTGCAGTAGGCGGTTCACAAGCGGCTTCATGGGGGTCCTGGCTCCAGCGCGGCCCCGCATCATCGCCGGAATCGGCGCCGCGTGCGAGGACGCCCCGCACGGCCTTCACGGCGCGGGCTGCGTCGCCCCACCGGATTGCGCATCGACCACCCGCATGATCGCCGAGCGCAACGCATCCACGTGCAGCCAGGGGAGGAAGTGGTTGGCGCCGTCGAGCCGATCGACCCGCACCGGCGCCCCGGAGAAGGCCCGCTGCATGAACGCGACGTTGGCGTACGGCACCAGGTCGTCGTCGGTGCCGTGCACGATCTCCACGGGCACGCCGACCGCCGCCAGGCGCGGCGCCAGCGTCCGCAGCTCTTCTTCCAGCGCCAAGATCTCGCGGTTGCAGTGGCGCAACGGCTCGGGCACCAGCCACGAGACCGCCGCCCACTCGCCCACGTGCTGGTACCAGTAGATGTCTTCGAGGTCGGGGTCGAGCGCCGCCGCGGCCAGCACCAGCCCGCCCACGCGGTCCGGGTAGTCGACGGCCAAGCGAGCCGCCACCGGCCCGCCATAGCTGTGGCCTACAACCACGGGCTTCACGCCGCGCCTCTCCACCAGCAGCGGTGCGATGGCTCGCGCGTGGTCGTCTAAGCGCACGACTTCGCGCTTGGGCGTGGTCTGGCCGAAGCCCGGCCGGTCGACGGCCACGACCTCCATGCCCGCGGGCGGGTCGGCCAGCAAGAATCCCCAGTTGTCGGCGGCGCCGGGCGTGCCGTGGATCAGGATCACCCGCGGGCCCGTCGGGTCGCCCGACGCCACGTAGCTCACCTCGAACGCGCCCCCCGTCAGCGACGCCGAGTAGCTCTGCCGGGGCAGGTGCGCCATGGCCTCGGCGGCCTCGTCCATCTCCGGCGGCAAGCACCCGGGGAGCAGCAGCACGGCCGTAATCAACGCCGCGCCCAGCAAGCCGCCGCCGATCGCGCCGCGCTTCCACGTGAGATGCTTCCTGAGTCGCTTGCCAACCACGCCTTCGCTCCGCATGAACCGCTACGGTAGCCCGACTACGTAAGTCCCCGCCGAAATAAGGCCAGCCCCGCCGCGGTTGTTCCGCCGAGCACGTGATTCATGACGAGCCGCCTCGCGAAGAGTTCGTTCGACCAAAACCTCCTGCTACGCCTGGACGATCCGGCCGGCGTCGAGACCTTCTTGCGCGACCACGGCTGGGTCGAACCCAACGAACGCATCGAGCGCGTCGAGAAAGCCGGCGAGGGCAACATGAATCTCGTCGTGCGGGTGCGGACAGCCCGTCGATCGGCCGTGCTCAAGCAGTCGCGGCCCTGGGTGGAGAAGTACCCGCAGGTCGCGGCGCCGGCCGAGCGCGTGGGCTTCGAGCGGGCCTTCTACCGCCGGGTCGAAGCGATCCCCGAGGTCGCGGAACGGATGCCCCGGGTGCTGGCCTACGAGCCCGCGGCCCGCGCGCTCTGCCTGAGCGACTTGGGCGAGGCCGCCGACTTCACCACCGTCTACGAGGGCGGCTCGCTGCGCGACCACGAGATCGACGCCCTCGCCGGCTGGGCCGCAGCGCTGCACCGCGCCACCCGCAGTAAGCCAGACCCGGCCTTCACCAACCGCGCGATGCGCGAGCTCAACCATCAGCACATCTTCGCCCTGCCGCTGACCGACGGCCTGCCGGTCGACCTCAACGCCCTCGAACCCGGCCTCGCCAAGGCCGCGGAGGCGTTGCGCAACGACCGCCCCTTCGTCAGGCGGGCCTCCGAGCTCGGCCGGCTCTACCTGCAAGACGGGCCGTGCCTGCTCCACGGCGACAACTACCCCGGCAGCTGGCTGCGCACGGAACACGGCGTGCGCGTGATCGACCCCGAGTTCGGCTTCTTCGGCCCGCCCGAGTTCGACGCGGCCGTCGCCTTGGCCCACGTGGCGCTGGCGGGTCTGCCGCAAGCATCCGCCGACCGCTGGCTCACTGCTTACCAGCGTGTGTCGCCGGAATCTCTAGACGACGCGCTGCTCGCGGGGTTCGCCGGCGTCGAAATCATGCGACGCCTCATCGGCCTCGCCCAGCTGCCATTGGTCACGCGGCCCGGCGCGCGGCAGGCATTGCTCGAACGCGCCCGGGCCGCGGTCAACAACGACAGCCTGCAAGCGCTCTGGGGCTAGCACCGGCTGTCAATCGCAAGCTACGGCTTGATGATCGCGTGGAACGAGGCCTGATACCGCCCGACCTCGCCACGCCAGCGCAGCGCCCGGACACGCACGGCGGCGCCCGGCTCGGCCGCCGCGAACACCGCCTCCGCGTCGGCCGGCGTCGCCACGGGCTGGCCGCCGAGCGACAGCAGCAACATGCCGGGGCTGAGCTCCGCCTCGTCGGCCGGCGAACCCGGCGCCACCTGCTGGACAAACACACCCGGGCGGTACGCGATCCGGGCGTCCTCGGCCCGTTGCGGGGTCATGGCGATCACCTTCGTGAGGCCCAAGGCATCCAGTGTGGCGTACCCCGATCCGTCGCCGGGGTCTTGCTCTTCCAGCCGTAAAGACCACGGGTCGCGGGCCTCGGGCAGCTCCGACAGCGTGACCCGCACCGACCGGACACGGCCGTCTCGGAACACCTCCAGAACGGCCTCGGCCCCCGGTTCCAGACGCCCGATGCGGTAGCGGAAGTCATCGGCCGAGCCGACGGCCTCGCCCGCGACCGACGTCACGATGTCGCCGGCACGCAGCCCGGCCCGCTCAGCCGGTTGGCCCGGCAGCACCTCGGTGATGATGGCCCCGGACCCAGTGAGCCCAACCGACTCGGCCACGCCGGGCCTCAGGTCGCCGATCAGCACGCCCAGGTAGCCCCGCCGAACCTTGCCGTCGCGGATGATCTGATCGGCCACGTCTTCCACCATCCGCACCGGGATGGCGAAGCCCAGCCCGAGAAACGTGCCGCGCTCGGCGCGGTTGTCGCCCCGGGCCGAGGCGATGGCCGTGTTCATGCCGACCACGCGCCCGCGCACGTCGATCAACGGGCCGCCGGAGTTGCCCGGGTTGATGGCCGCGTCGGTCTGGATGAAGGCGCGGAACCGGTCGTCGCTGAAGTCGAGCTCGCGATCGTCGGCCGACACCACGCCCTGGCTCATCGAAAACTGGTACCCCAGCGGGCTGCCGAAGGCGAACACAATCTGGCCCTGACGCACCGGCTCGGGTGCCCGAACCGCGGGGATCACCTTGTGGGTGTCGATCTGCAACACCGCCACGTCGGTCTTGTAGTCGGCGCCGATCACCGTCGCCGTATGCACCGCGTCGTCGGCGAAGCGCACCCGGATCGTGCCCTCGCGGTCGAGCACCGCCTCCACCACGTGCCGATTCGTGATGATCCGGCCGAGGTCGTCGTACACCCAGCCCGAGCCGTTCGAGGCCGGCCGGCCTTCGCCTAGCCGCGTTCCCTCGAGGCTAATCTCGATGTGCACCAGGCTTGGCTCGACCGCCTGGGCGACGTCGGCGAACGACTCCGAGAGGTTCGTGAGCTGCAGATTCTCCACCAAGCGCTGCCGGGCCGCGTCGACCCGGGCCCGCTCGTGGGCGAACGTCAGCTCACGCACCAGCACCGGGCCGTACCAGACCGACGCCGCGACCGACGCCGCCAACACCACCGCCGGTCCGATCCACCGCAGTCCTCTCATAGCCGTATGCACTCCAGGGTTGCCCGACGCCCGGTTTCGGGGCTGGAATCGTGGAAACGGTCGCGCCCGCGAAGCACGCAGGCCGGGCCAAGCGGAGCCCGCCCGCCCAACGCCGCCCCCACCTGATCTTCGGCTACTGTAGCCGTCTACCTGACCGGGTAGCTCAATCGGTAGAGCATCGGCCTTTTAAGCCGCTGGTTGTGGGTTCGAGTCCCACCCCGGTCATTCTGTCCGGCCCGCCACACGGCACGGGCTCTCCCAAGCCTACGCCCAGCCCCACCAACGACGCGGCTCGGACGAGGCCTCCTGCCCCGGCGGGACCTCAACGAACCCGTCCGCCCGAGACAGCGCCGCCACATCGCCCGACCCGCGCGTCTCCAGCAGCCGGGCGGCGCCATCGGCACTACGCAAGAACGGCCGGTACCACCACAGCGGCAACGTCTTGGCGCCGGGCCCCGGCTCCGGCTCCACCGCCACAAGGCCCGCACACGGCTCGACGACGGCGTCGCCCGAAAGCCGCCGCAGCACCGGCGCCGCCAGGCGGACCGCCGCGCACATCACCGACACCGGGTTGCCCGGCAGGCCCATGAGCACCGCCCCGCGGGGATGCACGCCGGCGAAGTTGGGCTTGCCCGGCCGCATCGCCAAGCCGTGGTAGACCGCGCGCCCGCCGCACCGTGTGAAGGCCTCGGGCACGAAGTCGCGGTCGCCCATCGACACCCCGCCGGTGGTCAGGACGAGGTCGGTCTGGCCGAGCGCATCGGCCAGTGCGCCAGCGGTCTGGTCGAGGTCGTCACCGACGCGACGCGATTCGAGCCTCTCGACATGCGGTTGCGCGTCGAGCCACGCCCGCAAGAACGGGCCGTTGCCGTCGCGCAGCCGCCAGGGCGGAGGATCGCCGGCGACGTCCTCCACCTCGTCCCCGGTGTTCACGACAGCCACGCGCACCCTGCGCCGAACCACCAGCTCGGCCCGGCCAAACGTCGCCGCCGCGACCAGCGACGCCGGCGTGAGCCGTTGGCTCGCGGGCACGACTTCGCGCCCCGCACGCACGTTCTCCCCCTTCAACCGGACGTGATCGCCGGGCGAAGGCGCCTGGGCGTCGACCTTGATCTCGATCGCCGACTCGCCCTCGTCCACGGCTTCTCTGCGGATCACGGTGTCGAAGCCCGCGGGCAGGGGCGCCCCGGTCGCGATGCGCACCGCCACGCCGGCCGCATCGACCACGGGCGGCGCCTGCCCGGCCCAAGCTTCGGCCGCCACGGGGTAAGACGACGCCCCCAACTCGGCCGACCGCACCGCGTAGCCGTCCATCGCCGACACGTCGCACGCCGGGCTGTCCCGGTCGGCCGTGATCGTTTCGGCCAGCACGCGGCCGAGCGCGCCGGCCGCATCCACCCGGTCGGTTTCAACGGGCGAAACCTCGGCCAACAACCGGTCTAGCGCGTCTTGCGGCGACATCAACCCCATCACGCGTC
>JBCCXV010000002.1:0-31247 GCA_039191195.1 Planctomycetota bacterium | reverse complement strand
TCGCATCCCGATGGGCTACGGAGACCCGTTCGCCGACCAGCCTTTGCCGGATTGGATGACGCCCGCGTGGAAACGGTTCAAGTTGAAGGCTGGCCCACACTCGGCGCTCGACCTCGGCATGTATGGCGACGAGGCCTGGGAAAAGTACCCCCGCGTCCCGGCACGGCTGGACACCGCAGAAAACCTCAAGCGGTACATCGACGCCTACGACGCCTCGATCCACTACCTCGACTCCCACCTCGGGCGTCTCTTCGACAAGCTCGAAGCCCTGGGCATCGTGGACGACACGCATGTCATCGTCTCGGCAGACCACGGCGAATGCCAAGGTGATCTCGGCATCTATGGCGAGCACGGCACCGCCGACCGCGGCACCTGCAGGATCCCCATGCTCTTCCGTGGCCCCGGCGTTCAGCCGGGCGTCGATCGCGATCTTCACTACCACCTGGACTTGGCCCCCACGCTCATGGACCTACTCGGCGGCAGTACGCCCGCGTTGTGGGACGGCCAGAGCTTCCACGCATCGCTCACAGAGGGGGCCCCAGTCGGCCGCGACTCCCTCGTGCTGGGGCAATGCGCTCACGTCTGCCAGCGGTCCGTGCGCTTCGGTGATCACCTGTACATCCGTACGTACCACGACGGGTTCCACGGGTTCCCGCAAGAGATGCTCTTCGACCTCGCCAGCGATCCCCACGAACAGATCAACTTGAGCGATCAGCGACCCGAGCGCTGTCGCGAAGCGCTCGCCATGCTGACCAACTGGCACGACGCGCAGATGCATCGCATCGCGGAGAACGCCAACGACGCGGTCGATCCGCTTTGGACCGTCATCCACGAAGGTGGCCCCTTCCACGCCAAGGCGGGCTGCGGCGGCGCGCCCGCAGACCTCAACGACTACGTGCGGCGGCTGACCGATACCGGCCGGTCGGCGCCGGCAAGCCTCCAACGCGCGGCGGCCAGAAGAGACGCCTAGCGAGACACCGATCTCTGCTGCCTGCGGGCAGGTGCACACCTCACAGTCCTAGACCGACGTGTTGATGCGCCAACACCACCGGAGCCGCCGTGTCCTTAACGATCGCGCTCCTGAGTAGGAGACGGAAGTCGTGCCTGCACGGAACGCAGCACCTGGTCACGGCTGCTCGGGCCCACCAGGACGGTCTTGGGGTCTACCAGCAGCTTCGGCAGCATGTGACCAACCGGACGCCGCAGGCGCTGCCCGATCCGGTAGCTCAGCTCCCCACCCTCACGCATGAGCGCAGCAAGCTCCGGGTCACGCATCGCCACTTCGAGTTCCCTACGGCCGACTAATCCCTCGGCGAAGGCCCGCGCATCCTCCACCCGCAGGCCGCCGCGATCCATGCCCGCGAAGAGGTGCTGCTCCATCGCGCGGTGCGCGCTCGGGTCGACCCGCCACACGGCAAGCGAGACCCGCATGAACCCGCAGGCGTCTTCGTGGCCCGCAGGCGTGTGCGGCACGGCGGGATTGCACGACACGTTGAGCGGGGTCGGGATCGCGCAGACGCCCAGCCTGCCCTCGAAGCGGGCCAAAGCCGCCTCGAGGTGCGCGTGCAGCGTCCTGCAATGGCCGCAGGTGTAGTCGAAGAACACCACAACCGTGTGTTGCGCGTCTGCCGGCCCCCGCCGGGGGAAGCGCGACAGGTCGATGCCGTGGCCCCAATCGGAGCCAGACGCTTCGGCCGTTGCTGCCGCGGGCGCAGCCTCGGGCGTGATCACCAGAACGGCGGTTGACTCCGGCTCCGCCACGGGAAAGAGGATCTGTGCGGCCACAATCGCGACGAGCCCGAGCACCGCGGTTGTCGCCTGGCTCGCCGTAAACCGGAAGCGCAGTGCAACCAACAGCACGACCTGCAGGGCCGCCAAGCCGTGCGTCACAAGGCAGTACACGCACCACTCTCGAAGCACGACCGCTTGGACAAACACGAACCACGCCCCGGCGCCCAGGGCCAGCAAGGCGCCCGTCACGGCGAGCCACCGACCCCGCTTGAACCACAGGCCCAGGTTCATGGCGAGCCACACCGCCGCGCCCAACGCCGCCACCGAAACGTGCTCGTGCGCCACGCTCGCCCACGGACCCCCGAGTACACTTCCACACCCCTCAACCCCACATCCCGGAAGCGGGTCGCGGCGATAGAAGCCGTAGGCGAGAAACGAAGAGAGCGATAGTCCGGCTAGGGCCACCCCCCTCGCGAGCCAGTCAAGCAGCGACGATGTTCTTGTCCTGTTCACCTGCGACACAAGGTCGCTCTCCACGTGCGCGTGCGGGCAGGTTCCGTGCGCTCGCCGCGGCGGACGCAATCTCAACGCGAGGAGCCCATGCGCCCAGCGTAACCCACTCTAGACCTCCCGCGCAGCAGCGCCCATCGCGGCGCTAGCGGGTCCACACGGGCTCTTCGCGGAACTCGTACGCCGTGGATTCGAGACCGATCACGTCGAAGACGACAAGCTCGTTGGCCCCCTCGCGGAGGAACGACCGTGGCACGTACAGCGAATGCTGCGGGCCGATCGACCAGTAACGGCCCAGGTTCTCGCCGTTGACGCTGGCAAAGCCCTTGCCGGCGCCCGCGAGGTGCAGGAACGTGTCCGCCGGGTCCTTCACGTAGAAGGTGGCGCGATAGAAGCAAGGCTCACAAACGCTCCGGACGCCGCTTCGCCACGGAATCTTGGACAGGTCGCGCATCGGGAGGGGGTAGGTGTCCCAGCCGCTGATCGCGCACTCGTAGTGACGGTCCTTGCCAAAGAACACACCCTCGCAGATGCCCTTTTGCTCTTGGGTTCTGTGGCCAAACGTCGCCCGCGCCATGCAGTCGACGAGGATGGTGAGGCGCCCCTCTTCCCCGACGAAGTCCATCGACCACTCCGGCTCGGGGTCGTTGCGGTACCACGTACCCTTGGACTGTCCGTCGAGCAGGACGTGCGCAAAGTCGTGCATGCCGCGCAGGCGCAGGCGCGAACCGCGCAGGCTCGCCGGGACACGCGCCGCGTACATCACATAGCCGTAGCCTTCCCCCGTCTCCTCGAGCGTCCATGGCCGCTCCGCGGCGATCGGCGCCGGCATCGCGCTCAGCCCGTCGGCTAGGGGGCACATCTCGGTGAGCGTCGATCGCTTGAAGGGCAGCTTGGGAGACGGCGGGAAGACCTCGTTGAGGTCCTTCCGGCCGGTGCACTCGGCGATCACACGTCGGCAGGCGTAGTACTTGTCCGTCGCATCCCCGCACTCGGTCAGCAAGCCGTCGTAGTCGTAGCTCGTGACGTGTGGGGCGTACGACGTGGAGTGATTCGCCCCGCTCATGAAGCCGAAGTTGGTCCCGCCACACACCACAAACAGGTTCACCGAGTCCCCCTGCTGCAGCATCCACCGCAAGTCGCTTGCGACCGACTCGTGATCGCGCGCAGCCTTGCGCGCGTTACCCCACGCGTCAAACCATCCCACCCAAAATTCCATGCACATCCGTGGGGCGTCGTCCTGGTGCTCGTCCAGTTTGGCCAGCCGCTCCTCGGGGCGGCTCCCGAAATTAGCCGTGCGCAGTACGCCGGGAAGACCGCCGTGCGCTTGATTGTGCGGCGCGTCCACACCGTCGGACGTGAACGGCAGCGCATCGATCCCGCCTTCTTGAAGGCTCGTTAAGAGATGACGCAGGTAGGCCGGGTCGCGGCCGTAGTACCCGTACTCGTTCTCGATCTGGACGGCCACGATCGGCCCGCCCTCGCTCCCGCAATACGAACGCACGCGAGGCAAGAGCACGTCCCACCACCGGTCCACGAGTTCGAGAAAGCGGGGGTTCGACGACCGCAAGGTCAGGCCGCGCTCGCGCAGCAACCACCATGGCAGTCCCCCGAACTCCCACTCCCCGCAGATGTAGGGGCCCGGCCGAAAGATCACGTCGAGCTCAAGGTCGACGCACAAATCCAGGAAACGCTCGATGTTTAGCCTGCCGTCGAATGTGTACACGCCCGGCCGTGGCTCGTGGGCGTTCCACGGCACGTAGATCTCGACGGCGTTGCAACCCATCGCCTTGAGCTTGTGCAATCGATCGCGCCACGCCTCGGGCACGATGCGGAAGTAGCACATCGACCCCGAGATGATCTGGTGCGGCTCGCCGTTGCGGACAAAGCACCCGTCGCGCACTTCGAGCACGCGCGGAGACCGGGCCGGCGCCCGCTGACGGCGTGTCTCGTAAGGCGATACGGGCAAGCGGGTTCCCTGGGGGGTCATGTCGACATACCTGGAGAGACTGGATACCTGGCGAAACTGGGGTTTATGCGTTGCACACCAAGTGCCGCATGCCGTGACACCGCCGGGAGAATGCGTATGCGAATCTCTCCGCACCCGAAAGCGCAACCCTCGACATCCTTGAACCCGTGCTCACTTTCCGCATCCTCTTGCACAAACGCCGGACGATGCATCTGGAACCTAGCGACGCGAAAGAAAACACTCACCCTCACGGAGGCCACCTAAGGGCATCCCCGCCCACCTTCGTGAGGCTACACGGCGATCCGTGGGGCCGGTCGGACAACCCCGCAGGCTGAGGAGAAATCGCACATGGCTGAGCACTTTGTGAAGTGGTTCTGCGCGTACTTGTGCTGTAACTTCCTATTGTGCATCGCTCAACGCGGGCGTCGCCCTCTCTGTTTCAATGAGTGAGTCCATGGGTCACCCAGCGACGAAAGACGGCTCCGGCGGCTCGCAGCGTCGGAGGTCTGCCGGGCGGCGGAGAGAGTCTGCATTCAGCGGGCCGGCACGGCGGTTGCAGAGCGGGCTCGTGGCCTTGGCCTTCTCGGCGTCGGCCGTCGCCCAGAGCGTGACCATCGAAACCGGCCCGAGCAGTCGCCAACAGACCTTCGAAGGCTGGGGCACCTCTCTCGCGTGGTGGGCCAACGAGGCCGGCGGCTGGTCCGAACCGCAAGCCGACGCGCTGGTCGAACTCCTCTTCGACGACGTCAACAACCTGGGCCTGACCTACGCGCGTTACAACATCGGCGGCGGCCAGAACCCCGCCCTCGGGCCGATCCCACGACCCGGCTCGAACGTGGCCGGCTGGGTCCCGCAAGCGCCGTCGAGCGTGTCCGACACCTCGACGTGGCAGTGGGACTACTCGGCCGACGCGACGCAGCGCCTCATCCTTGATAAGGCGCTGCAACACGGCGTCACCAAGGTCGAAGCGTTCTCGAATTCGGCGCCCTGGTGGATGACAATCTCCCAGGACGTCACCGGCGCCACGACCCCGGGCGCGTCGAACCTAGCGACCGCTCGCTTCGACGAGTTCGCCTACTACCTCGGCGAAGTCGTCTCCCACTTCGAGACCTCCGAAGGCATCCGCTTCAATGCGTTGGCGCCGTTGAATGAGCCCGGGTCCGGCTTCTGGACCGGCGGCGGCAACCAGGAGGGGATGAACATCCAGAAAGGGGCCGAGCAAGCGATGGTGTACGACGCCGTCGCCACAGAGCTGGCTTCCCGCGGCTTAACCCCCCTTCTGGTGGGCCCCGAAGAGACGTCGGTTACCGACACGATCGGCAGTTGGAACGCCGGGGGTTTCGGGCCCGCGCACGCCCTGATCGACCAGATCAACACGCACACCTACCCCTTCCGCGGCGGCAGCGATGGCGCGGTGCTCGGCCAGTTGCAATCGATCGCCGCCTCCGCCGGCAAGAAGGTCTACGCCAACGAGTTCGGCACGGGAAGCGGGGCGCTCGACGGCGGCATCGAACTCGCCCGCCGGGTCACGGCCGACCTCACCAACCTCCAGGCGAGTGGCTGGACCTACTGGCAAGCGCTCGAAGACAACAACGGCAGCGGCTGGGGCCTGCTCATCGAAGACTTCACCGGGAGCGGCGAGTCTCCCGTCGCGCGGCACCAGTACCAAGTGCTCAAGCAGTTCTCATCGCACATACGGCCGGGCTCGCACATACTCACCGATACCGACGCCGACACGCTCGCGGCCTACGACCCGCGCACGAACACGACCGCGCTGGTGCTCACCAATCAGGGCACGGGCAATCTGACACGCGTGTACGACCTGTCGGATCAATCACCCGAGTACTCCCGGCTGATCCGCACCTCCGGCACGGAGGGCTACCAATCGCTGGGCGGCGCGGACGTCAACGGATCGCAGGTGTCGCTCATCGGCGCCGGCACGTCGGTCACGACGGTGGTGATCCACCACAACGCCAACTTGCTCCAGAACTCGACGTTCGCGCTTGGCGGCGCCGCGCCGGGCGGGACCGCGATCGCCGGCTGGCAGGCGGTGGGCGACACGGCCTTCTGGGGCTTCATCAACAACGGGTCGAGCCCAAGCGGCGCCGGGGTGCTCTACGCCGACAACGCCCAGAACGCCGGCGAACTCCGGCACGCCGCCGTGGGCGACGGGCTCGCCGACCTGTCGGGCGTGGCGTACGAGTTCTCGCTGGACGTGCTCTTCCAGAATCAGGGCGCGTCCAACTACGACGCGGAAACCTTTCTCCGGCTGGAGTTCCTAGGCCAAGACGGCCAGACACTGACCTACGACACACCCGGCGACTTCGAAACGGTGCTCGAGCCCGGCTTGCGCACCGGGTCTTCCGCCGCGACGGATTCCGTCTACCGCTTGTTCCGCTCCGAACGCTTTGTGGCCCCGGCCGGCACGCGGTACGTCCGCCCGGTCGTGGGGTACCGAGACGTCCAGAGCGGCAGCACCGACTGGGTGTACGTCGACAACGCGTACCTGCACGAGGTGCACCCCGCCGCCGACGGCCGGCAGTGGCAAGGCGCCAGCACCGGCTTGTGGGAGGACGACGCGAACTGGCTCCAGCACGCGCTGGTGGCCAAGAACGATGACGTCTACTTCGGCGACTCTATCCAGGCCGACGCCACGGTGCTGCTGACCTCCAACCCGTCGGTGCGGCAGTTGTCTTTCTTCAGCGACTCGGCGTACCGCTTGTTCAGCGCCACCAGCGTGCTGACCGTCGGTTCCCCAAGCGGCGGGATGGTCGAGTCCCGGAGGGGGGATCACGACGTAACCGTCGCCACGGTGCTGTCGAGCGACGTCGAAGCACGACTGCTGCCGGGCGCATCGCTGACCTTCGACGCCGGGCTAGACCTTGACGGCCACACGCTCACCAAAGTCGGCGGGGGCTCCCTGCACTTGGACACCGGCTTCACGCTCGGCGGCGGCCGGCTCGCGACCTACAGCTCCGCGTCGCCACTCATCTCGCTGGGGCTCGACGCCGTGCTCGATGGCGACCTCGAACTGCTCGCCGCGCCCGGCGAAGCGTTCGCGGTGGGCGACGCGTTCGAGGTCATTGGCTACCAAACCGGCTTCACCGGGCAGTTCGACGCGATCCTGCTGCCCGCGCTGGCCAGCGGCCTCAGTTGGAACCCCCTCTACGGCGCCACGAGCCTCACGCTTTCCGTCGTCGCGACCGGCGATTTCAACGACGACGGCCAGGTAGACGCCGACGACATCGACCTCCTGGTCGCCGCGATCCAGGCGGGCTCGACCGACAGCCTCTATGACCTCGACGGTCAGAGCGGCGTGGGCGAGTCCGACCTCACCCACATGATCACCGTGATCAAGCAGACCTCGTTCGGCGACTTCAACCTCGACGGCGTCGTCGACCTGCTCGACTTTGACTTGCTTGCACAGAACTTCGGCCAGACCGGCGGCTGGGGTCAGGGCAACGGCAACACCGACGCGAGCATCGACCTCCTCGACTTCGACTTGCTCGCCCAGAACTTCGGGTCCGCCGGGCCGAGCACCGTGCCGGAACCGGGCGTGGCCGGCACGCTAAGCCTGGCCACGGCGCTCGCCTGTTCCCGCCGGAGGCGGCCGGCCCCGCGCGGCGGTGAGCCGAGTCGTTGCGGCGGTCGCGCCGAGCGCCTGGGTGGTACGTGGGGCATCGATCGCCGTGTGGCGGCAAAGGCCAACCCAACACACGCATCGATTGGGCGAGAAGCCCGTTCGACCGCCTCTTGCGCGTACGTCTTGGGATCGTCCTGATGTCTAGCCTGGGTAAATGGCTTGCCATTGTCGGCCTGAGCGCCATCGTCGTGGTGATTACGTGGCTGCCGCAGTTGTTGGCGTCGAAGTCACCGGCGGGCGGGCCCGTCGTCGAGGTCTGGGCCTGGAACACCGCGGCCGACAGCCTCAACGCACTCGCGAGCAGCTACACGCAGCGGACATCCGATGTCCACATCGACGTGATCCGCAACGGCACGGACATGCAAACGAGGTTCCTGCTGTCGCTCGCCGGCGGGGTTGGGGCGCCCGATGTCTGCCAGCTCCAGGAACGCGAGGTCGGCAAGTTCACCGAGTCCGGGCGGCTGATGGACCTCACAGACTACGCAGCCCGCTACGGGCCCGACTTCGCCCCGGCCGCATGGGCCAACTGCCAGTTCGACTCGAAAACCCTGGCCATCCCCTGGGACCTCGGCCCGTGCGCGGTGTTCTACAAGCGCTGGGTCTTCGATCGGTACGGCGTCGACCCGGACACCATCGAAACCTGGGACGATTTCATCGCCGCCGGCAAGCAGATCCACGAGGCGTCCGGCGGGCAGACGCACATGATGTCGCTGTCGTCCGGCGACCTTTCCGAGTTCTTCCAGATCCTGATGCAGCAAGCCGGGGGTTCGGTGTTCAACGACCGCGGGGAGATCGCGATGGACGTGCCGGGCAACCAGCGGGCCCTGGAGGTCATGCGGGCCCTTCTGGATTCGGGCACGACCGCCCAGCTGGAGTGGATGGAGAAGCTGTCCTCGTTCAACAGCGACGCCGTCGCCTGCTACCCCATGGCGGTCTGGTTCGGGCAGTACATCAAGGACTACGCGCCAGACACCGCCGGCGAGTGGGGTGTGTTCCGACTGCCGGCGCTCGAGCCGGGGGGCCTGCGCACCAGCAACCTCGGCGGTTCCGTACTGGTCATCCCCGACCAGGGCGACGAGCGCAAACAGGCGTGGGACTACGTCGAGTACGTCACCTGCGTCGCCGAGAGCCAAGTGCGGCAATACCGCGACTACGGCTTGTTCCCGGCGTACCTACCCGCGCTAACCGACCCCTACTTCGACGAGCCAGACCCGTTCTTCGGCGGCCAACGCGTGCACCGCTTGTTCAGCGCGGATATCGAGAAGGTCCGGCCCCTCACCCGCACCAAGGACTGGGCAGAGGCCGAACGCTACCTGAGACAAACGCTCTCGACCTGGGCCGCGGGCATGGACCACCAGCGCTACCTCGCCGAGTCGGCCGACGCGCTCGGCCGTAAACTCGGCCGCCCCGTCGCAGCCGGCGCGTCGGACCCGCGGGGCGTCACAGAATGAACCCGCCAGACGCCGCGGTCAGCGCCACATCCAATCCGGCGAACAAGGGCCAGCACGGCCGGCGCCTGCGGCAGCGGTGCGTGGCCAACCGGTGGTTCTACTTCTTGCTCGCTCCGTTCTTCCTGCTGTTCTTCATCTTCGGGTTGTACCCGCTGCTGTTCTCGCTCTACTTGTCTTTCCTCCGGTGGGACGCGCTGTCGCCGGCGACGTGGGTGGGCCTGAGCAACTTCGCGGCGCTGGCCCAGGACGAGTTGTTCTTCGTCTCGCTCAAGAACACCCTGCTGCTGGGGCTGTACCACATCCCGCCCATGATGCTGCTGGCGTTCGTCTTCGCGGTGCTCTTGGACCGGCAGTGCCTCAAGCTCAAGGGCCTGTGGCGCGCCGCGGTGTTCTTCCCGGCGATCACGCCCATGGTCGTCATCGCCATCGTGTTCTCGCTGCTGTTCGGCGCCGAACTCGGCCTGGTGAACTACCTCTGGTGGCGGGCCGCGGCCGTGGTTGGCGTCGAGGCCGGCGTGCTGCCGTGGCTGCAAAGCGAATCGTGGTCGAAGGTCACCGTGTCATTGCTGCTCGTCTGGAGATGGACGGGCTACAACATGGTCATCATGCTCGCGGGCCTCCAGGGCATCGACCGCTCGCTCTACGAGGCCGCGGAGGTCGACGGCGCCACGCGGCTGCAACGCCTGACCCAGGTGACCATGCCGCTGATGCGGCCGACGTTCCTGTTCGTCTTCGTGATGTCGATGATCGGAACCGTGTACATGTTCGACGAGGTCTTCGTGCTCACCAAGGGCGGGCCGGGCGTGTCGTCCACCAACGTCGGCTTGTTCTTGTTCGACGAAGGCTTCGGCGCCTTCCGCTTTGGGTACGCGTCGGCCGCGGGCTACTCGGTCGCCGCCGGCTTGTTCTTGGCGACGCTGCTGGTGTTGAAGATGGGCCGCAAGGACCACACGGCCTAAGGCCGGCAAAGATGGGGATTCGTCTATGGCGGCGGGCGTACGGAAGATGAAGATCGGGGGCTCGTGGAAGTCCTACGCCGTACTCGCCGGGGCGGCCCTCCTGTTCGCCTTTCCCGGCTACTGGCTGACCAGCTCGGCGGTCAAGACGCAGGATCGCATCTTCGCCAACCCTCCCGAGGTCTTGCCCTGGCCCGTCGCCTGGAGCAACTTCGCGGACGTCTATGCCGAGACGCGCATCGTCCGCGCATTCTTCAACACCGTCCTGATCGCCGGATGCCAGGTCGCGCTCACGCTGCTGGTGTGTTCTATGGCCGGGCTGGCGTTCGCGCGCTACCGCGACGCGCCGGGGCACAAGTGGCTGTTCGCCCTGACCCTCGGCACCATGATGATCCCCGTCGCGGTCACGACGATCCCGGTCTTCATCATGCTGAGCCAGTTCGGGCTCATCAACACCTACTGGGGCATGATCCTACCGGGCGCGGCCAACGCTTTCGGCGTGTTTTGGATGCGGCAGTACATCTCGCAGAACGTGCCGCGAGCCCTCTACGACGCGGCGGAGATCGACGGCGCCGGCCATCTGACGACGTACTGGTGCGTCGTGCTGCCCGTCATCCGCCCGGCCATGGCGGCCTTGGGCGTGCTCGTGCTCATCAACAGCTGGAACAACCTCATGTGGGCGTTCATCGTGCTCCGCACGCCCGACATGCAAACGATGCCCCTGCTCATCTACATGCTCCAAGGCGAACAAGGCACCCCGTACGGGCAGGTGATGGCTGCGGGCCTCTTGGCGGCCGCGCCCCTGGTGTGCGCCTTCCTGCTGTTCCAGCGGGCCTTCATCGGCGGGGTGACCGCCGGCGCCGTCAAGGGCTGATCCGCCCGGGCGGGGCCCGGACTATGCTCGATCCATGTCGGAAGACCCACCCGTGCAAGCGGCGACAAGAGACACGGTCCGGCGCGTGGTCTTGATCATCGAAACCTCCCGGTCTTTCGGGCGCGGGTGCCTCACGGGCATCGCCGCGTACGTGCGTTCTCACGGCCCCTGGTCGATCTACCAGCACGAGCGGTCTTCGAACGCCGAGGTCCCGGCCGAAGTCCGAGACTGGCGACCGCATGGCGTGATCGCACGCATCGAGACCGATCGGGTCGCGGAGTTTGTCGCCGGCCTGCAGGTGCCCGCCGTCGACCTGCGGTGCCGCTACCACATCAACGGCGTCGCAAGGCTTACCGTCGCCAGCGAGTCGTGCGTGGCGCAAGCCCTCGAGCACTTCGCGTCGCGCGGCTTCACGCGCTTCGCCTTCTGCGGCTACGCGGGCATCGACTTCTCCGAAGACCGAGCCACCTTTTTCGAGGCCGCGAGCCGGGCCCGCGGCATCCGGCCCGTGATGTACACGCCGCGCGTAGGCCACAAGGATGTCAACACGCTAGAGGTAGAAAACGAGGGCGACGCCGAGCTGCAAGCTTTGGCGAACTGGCTGGACGGCCTGCCGAAGCCCATCGCCATCATGGCGTGCAACGACGTGCGTGGCCGTCAGCTGTTGACCGCCGCGGGCATGGCGGGCATCGAGGTGCCGACCGACGTCGCGGTCCTGGGGGTCGACGACGACGAGGTCCTCTGCGAGCTCTCGATGCCGCCCCTGAGCAGCGTGTCCCCCAACGCCCGGCACGTGGGGTACGAGGCCGCCGCCCTGCTCGATGACATGATGGCCGGCGCCCCCATGCCGACGGGCATCCAGTTCCTGCCGTCGGGCCCGGTCCGGGTTCGACGCTCGTCCGACGTGATCGCCGTGGACGACCTGATCGTGTCCAGGGCGATGTCGTTCATCCGTGACCACGCGTGCACGGCCATCACGACCGAGACGGTGGCGGGCCAGGTGGGCGTTTCGCGGGCCACCCTGGATCGCCGGTTCGCCAAGCACGTCGGCCGGAGCCCCAGTGACGAGATCTTCCGGGTGCGCATCGCGCGCACCAAGCAATTGCTGGAAGACACCAACTACGACATGACGCGCATCAGCGAGATGGTGGGCTTTAATTCGGCTTCCCACTTGGCCGTTGCCTTCAAGCGGAGCGTCCGCATGACCCTAGGCGAGTACCGCAGAACGACCCGATCCCCTTCTTGATATTGCGCAAGTCACTTTCTGTAATAGACATACGGCTGAGCAAATATCGCAGTGGCATGAGCAAAGTTAATGTTGTGAAGCGTTTGTGCGCGGATACTTTGTACGTGTAACAGATGTCAACGGACATCGATCGATTCATGCGACTAGGCAAACTGCGTCGTCTACATCAGGAGGTCTCAAATGGTTGTTCAACCCAAATCCAGCGTCATGGCCGGGCTCACGCTCGTCGGCTCACTCACCCTTGGCGGGCCGGCGTACGCCGCGGTCATCACAGACGCGGACATCCCCGGCGGGGCGTCCTCGTTCACCACCGGCGACGGGCTGGTGACGCTCACCCCCACCGTCGGCGGCGCGCCGGCCACCATCGGCGGGGGCGGCTCCGGATGCTGCTTCGGCGTCGGCAACGACCAGATCAACGACGCCGACGGCGACCCGTCGACCACCGGGGATCAAGAGGCGCTCGGCATCGACTTCGATGCTTCCGTGGGCCTGACCAGCATCAGCTTCATCTTCACCCGGGCCACGACCGAGATCCTCAACGGCAACGTTGTCGGGCCCGCCGAGGACGGCATCCGCATCAGCGGCTTCCTCGCCGATCCGGGCGTGTCCTACTTCAGCGAGGACAACCCCGGGGGCACGCTGAACAACATCTCCGAGGTCGAGAGCGTGACCTACGACGCCCTTTCGGGGACGCTGAACATCGACCACGCCTGGCGCGGCGGCGCCGTGACCGTGTTCGAGTTCTCCAACTTGGCCGCATCGCTCGGGCAGACGTTGTCGATCACCGTAGCCGATCAAGACGAAGCCAACCCGCAGGCCAACGTCCGGGCGATTACGTATGCCCCCGTACCCGAGCCGGCGTCGCTCACCGCCGCCGCGCTCGTGGCGACGATGATCGGTCGCCGCCGCCGCCGCACCGCCTTGGCGCACGGCTGATCCACACCGCACAAGCCCGCGGGCGCCGAAAGGCGCTCCCGGGCATTACGACCGCACGGCGCAAAAAGCGTCAACGCACCCGAATGGAAGCATGAGCATGTACCAGACGAAGACAAACGCGCGTCGGCGCGGCGCATCCCGAACGAGTCGCGACCACCTTGTCGCGGGCTTCACGCTCATCGAGCTTCTCGTGGTCATCGCGATCATCGCGCTGCTGATTGGCATCCTGTTGCCGGCGCTGAGCGCCGCGCGAAAGTCGGCGCGCCAACTCCAGAGCAACACGCAGCTCCGCGGGACCCACCAGGCCATGGTGACCTTTGCCCAAGACAACGGCGGCATCTTTCCGGGCCTGACCGACAAAGGCCGGCGGTGGGTCTTGCCGGAAGACATGGAGTTCTACAACTTGGGCTACGGCAGTCACGTGGAGGCCCGTTACGCCCTGCTCTTTGAGGGCGACTTCATCACGCCGGAGTACGCGATCCACCCCCAAGAGCCCGACACCAACCGCGAAGCGTTCAACCCGAGCAACCCTTCGCCGGCGCTGCGCAACGTCCTGCCGCAGAACATCTCCTACGCGATGCTCGAACTGTCGGCCCAGGGCAACCTCGACGGGGCCGAGGGTGACAAGAGCTACCTGAACGGCTCTTCCCAAGAGAGCGGCCTGCACAAGCGGGCCGAATGGGAAGAGACGATGAACGGCCAAGCCATCGTGATGTCGGACCGGCTGATCGACGTCGAGAACAACGACCTCACGAACCCCGACGCCTACGTGAGCGTGTGGTCTCGTGACGCGGGCGATGCGCAGTGGGGAGTGCTCTGGAATGACAACCACGTCGAGTTCTCCAACGAGGTGTTCTTCCAGACTCGCTACGGCGATATCTCGAATAGCGAGGACAACCTCTTTGACCGAGAGTCGAACGCGCCGAACGAGCAAACCCCCGCCGGCCAGACGGGCGGGTTCAACGCGGGCACGGCGATGATGGTTTCGTCCCGCAGCAACATCCTGTTTCAGCCACTGATCCCGTAAGTCTCGCGCTTCGCGAGCCGTGCAGCGCGCATGGCGACCCCAATGCACTCAAGCAGCGCCGCCGCTTGGAACCTCCTCATGGCCACGCCGCCACGACCTATACAACCGCTTCGTTCTGCGTCGCCCCCACGCCGGCGGCTCGGTCTCCGCACGACCGTCGGCATCCTCCTCCTGGCGTCCGCGGCCGCCTTCTTTGCCGAGCAGCGTGCGATGGCTGAAACGGCGTCTCGGGTCTCCATCGCCTTCCGCATCGATGATCCCCAGCAACGCATCGATGGCTTCGGCGCGTCGGGCGCCTGGTGGGCCTCGGTCGTCGGCCAATGGGATCAGGGCAAGCTGGACACCATCCTGAGCCTGCTCTACGCCCCCGAAGGCGCCCACCTGTCGATCTACCGGCACAACATCCAGGCCGGCGGCGGCGACGAGATCGTCAACGCATGGCGCACCACGCCGACCATCGAAACCCAGCCGGGCCGCTACGACTGGTCGGCCGATCCCGGCTCGCACCGGGTCCTGCGCGCGGTGCGGGAACTTGGGGTCGAGCACATGGTCTTCTTCGCGAACTCACCGCCACCCCGGTTGACGATCAGCGGCATGGTCAGCGGCGGCGGCGAGGGCGGCGTGAACCTCCGCCCCGGGGCCGAGCGGGACTTCGCCCGTTACCTGGTCGACGTGGCCGAGCATTGGCGCACGGACTTGGGGCTGAAGACCGCCGTGCTCAGCCCGTGTAACGAGCCGAACTGGAAGTGGCCGGGCGACCCCGAGTACCGGTCGCAGGAAGGCTGCCACTTCGAGCCCGACGGCGTCGCGCGCCTCACCGCCGCGACCCTGGCGGAGATCCAGGAACGGGGCGCCCCCTTGACCGTCGAGGCCGGCGAGTTCGGCGAATGGTGGGGAGGCTCGGGCGACTACATCGCCAAGACGATCGAGCTGATCCTTGAACGCGAGAAGGACAGCGGAGCGCTCGGCGCCGTAGCCGTGCACTCCTACTGGCACACGACCGAGTCGCGCCGCGTGTTGCGCGAGTACGTCGCCGAGCGTTGGCCTTCGGTGCCGGTCGCGATGACCGAAGTCACCCAGATGAAGTGGGGCCGCGGCCGGGGGATGGACGCCGCGCTCGAGCTGGCCATGGTCATGATGGAAGACCTGGCCGTAGGACACGCAACGTCGTGGTCCTTCTGGACGGCGGTCTCGGGTCACGACTACCACGACGGGCTCGTGTATGTGTATCCCGACGAATCGCCCATGCCGATCGAAGGGTGGTCTCGCAGCGGACAGCCCGAGCCGGAGCGGGTGGTGCTGACGAGCAAGCGGCTATGGCTCCTCGGGCATTTCAGCCGTTTTGTACGCCCGGGCAGCCATCGCGTCCCACTGAACATCAGCGCGATCGGCGACGACGGACTGCGGGGCGTGGGGTTCCGGCCAGAGCAAACCGACGAAGGCGAGGGCGTGACCGCGGTCTTGGTCCTGGCGAACCACACGCGCCAACCGAAGGCCCTGGAACTGCAAACGCCCGACGGTTACCGGGTTCTTGGAATTGAGCAGTGGATCACGGATGACGCCCGAGATTGCGTCGCGGCGCCGACATCGGATGGTCTGGTGGCGCCGCCCCGAAGCCTCGTGACGCTCGTCGTTCAACTGGATCGATAGCCGTGGAGTATCGCACGCGGCGGGCAGATCGCCGGCTCCGCAACACGCCAACGTTCTGAACTTCTTTCCCACTTTCTTGCTTCACTCACTCTCAAGGAGAATGGATATGCACCGTCTTGGACTCTTTTCCGCCGCGGCAGCGCTCGGCCTAGCGGCCTCCCCCGCCGTCGCGCAGTCCGGCACCGTCGTGGTGAACGACATCGTCGATGGCAGCCTGGGCTTCACGACCCCGGACACGCTCCTGACGCTCACCCCGCAGTTGGACGGATTCGCGGCCCCGTTCGGCGGGGGCACCAGCAGCGGCGGGTGCTGCTTCGGCGTGATCAACGACCAGCTCAACGACACCGACGGCGACCCGGCGACCACTTCCGACCAGGAAGCCCTGCTGCTGGCCTTCGACCCGACCGTCGGTCTGACCAGCCTCAGCTTCATCTTCACCCGCGCGACCACGGAGATCTTGGACGACGTGGTCGTGGGGCCCTTGGAAGACGGCATCCGCATCTCGGGCTTCCTGAGCGACCCCGGCGCCGTCTACTTCGACGGCAGCGGCGACCCCCTGCTGCCTCCTTCGGCCACCTTCAATAACCTATCTGAGGTGGAGAGCGTTTCTTACGACGCGCTCACGGGCACGCTCAACATCGACCACGCTTGGCGTGGGGGCGCCATCACGACGTTCCAGTTCGAGAACGTCGCGGCGTCTCTCGGCCAGACCCTCACCGTCACGGTGGCCGACCAAGACGAGGCCAACCCACAGCTGAACTTCCGCGAGATCCAGTACGGCGCCACGGCGCTAGCGCTGCCGATCCTCTTCGCGGACGCCAACGGCGACGGCGTGGTCGACCTGTTGGACTTCGACATCCTCGCCCAGAACTTCGGCAACCCCACCACCAACGGCGCCGCCGACGGCGACTTCAACGGCGACGGCGTGGTGGACCTGCTGGACTTCGACGCCCTGGCCCAAGAGTTCGGCAGCAGCCTGCCCGCCGCCGTGCCGGAACCCGCCTCGCTTGGCTTGATGGGTCTCGCGGGCCTGGCCGCGACGCGGCGCCGCCGAACGTAAACCCACTCCTCCTGCGCCGCGACCCGCCTTTACCGGCGGTCGCGGCATTCGCGCCACGCGTCGCGCGTCGTCTGAACGCGGACCTCGTTCACACCAACACGAAGCGTCACGCTCCAGGACTTCACAACTGCTGTTCCAGCCCGCCTCTTGCCCGCCAAGGATCGAGCACGCGGCATCCGCCTGGCTTGGTCCACGCGCGTGGGGTGGGGCCCCGGCGGGGGTGGGTTGGAACGGCAACAACGGACGAACTGCGACTTAAGCAACAGGCCAGAAGCTTGCCGCCGCCGGAGCACGAAGGGTGCGATGCACGGACTGATGACGCTTCCAAGATGTGGCTAAGGCTCGCCGTACGACGCCCACAACTCGGGCGACACGATACGCCACACGCACGCGTCCGCGGCACGCGCATCGTCCGGGGCATGCCGGATCAGCCCCGGCGTTTGAGGCCTTACGCGACGCGCCTGCGCCGCCGCGCCGCGACAACGCCCGCCGCCAGCAGCGCGGCCGCGGACGGCTCCGGCACCACCTCGAACGTGGCGCTGAAGCTGAGGTCCTGCGCGTCAGACGCGGCCTCGAAGAAGCCGTCGGCGTTGAAGTCGGGGAACAGGGCCGTCGCGTTGAAGTTGCCCGCGCCGCCGTAGTTGGAGGCCGGCAAGAACGTGCCGGGCGGGTCTTCGACGAACAAGATGAACGCGGTGCTCACGTCGACAGGAGTGAGCTCCTGGGCGCCGTTGACGGTCACGAACACCGCCGAGAGCACGTCGCCGTAGGCGACATCCAGGCCGGCGCCGAAGTCGAAGCCGATGGCGTCGCCGTACGACAGCGCGGTCGTATCGATCGCGTTGGTCGACACGCCCACCGCGTCCGACACGGTCGGGGTGAACGTACCGTTGGGGTCGCCATTGAAGTCGTAGAACGCGCCCGGCATGATCGCCAGGAAGGTCTCGGTCGCCCCAACGCCGCCGCCTCCGCTGGTGAAGCGCACGTTCTGGAGCGTCACGGGGTCGCCCGACGGCAGACCTGGGTCCGGCGACGGCTCGAGGCCGACCACGAAAGACTGACCGCTGGCGATGGTCGACGAGCCGTCGCTGAGATCGCCCTCGACGAAAGTGGCCATGGCCGGGGCCGCACTGGTCGAGGCCAGGGCTCCGCAGACGAGCGTGCAAAACCGCCGAGGGGTGCGCGTGATCGGATGCATGGGTTGTCCTCCTGAGACGTTGCGATCGGTCGCGTGAACCACCGCCGAGGCCGACGGGCCCGGGCGTGAACCGGACGAAGCTCTGCGGCGTGCGTCTCGGCAGTCCAAGGCCCTGCGGCCCGCTCTGCCCTCTGGAGGCACGCTCACATTTCTCGCGTTCGGAACGTTCCAAATACTACGGCCCGCCGACGGGCTGTCAACCCCGGGGCTCGACCAAGCTCTAAAAAACCCTCCCGGCCCCGCGGAAGGCCTCTGAGAACGGTCACGGCCGGGCGGCGGCGGGGCCCGACGAACTCGGCTCGCGTTCGAGCCCCGCGGGGGCGCCCAGCGCGCGAATCGCGACTTCGGGCAGGTCGGTCTGCACGAGGGTGAAGCCACGCTCGGCCAGCCTCGTGTAGACCGCCCCGCCAAGATCGGGCACGTCGTAATCGCCCAGGCCCGGCAGGTTCCAGTCGCCCAGCGCGTTCGCCCAGGCCCGACGCCCCGACGCGCGCACGGCCGCGAGCGCTTCGTCGGTGATGTGGGACGCGTCGCGGTCGCGCACCACAAACTCGATGGGCGAGTCGTCCGCGTCGCCAAGCGCACGCCGCATTTGCGCCTCGGTGCAGACCATGGGCATCACGATCAAGCCCGGCCAGCGGGCGCGTGCGCGGCGGCCTTGCTCCGCGCCACCCTCGCTCCATTCGACCTTGAACACGCAGTGATCCAGCATCCCCAGGCCGTGAACCGCCTCGGCGGCGCGCTCGAGGCTTACGCCCTTAAGATCGAGGTTGACCAAGACCGCGCCGCGCGCCGTGGCCATCGCCTCTGCGAGCGTGGGCGCGCGGTGCGCCGTCGGGCGGATGCCCTGGAGTAAGCGCAGGCGGCGCACGTCTTCATACGGCATCGTGTCGATGTCGCCCCAGCCCGTCGTGGTCCGGCCGACGTTGCGGTCGTGCATGAGCACCAGACGGCGGTCTCGCGTAGCACGCACGTCGACCTCCACTAAGGTGCGCTCCGATCGCAATCGCGGCCTCGATCGCCGCGACCGAGTTTTCGGGCGCGTCGGCGTGATGACCTCGGTGGGCCACCACCAGCACGCCGTCGTCGACGTCTTCCAGCAAGAGCCTGCGGAGCTCGCCCACGCGTGAGGGGGCGTCTTGGGCGCGCGCATCGCCGCCCAGGCCCGACACGACGGCCAACACAACGACCGCGATCGCCCGCCCAAGGGAACAAGCCCGTGAGAAAGGGCATACCCGCCAGCGCCGCGACCCGACGCGACGCACATTCCGGTTGACTTCACGCATAAGCAGAGTATAGTCGCAATCGGAACGTTCCGATTCATTTCCCCGCACCGCCCCGACTCGCCTCCCCACCCGCCCGAGGCGCCGCCCCGGAGAACCCATGCGACACCGGGTGCGACTGACTGACGGATGGCGGTTCTCCCAAGACGTCCGGTTCGACGCCGCCGTCAGCTGGAGCCCGGAAGAGCGCGACCTGCTCGGTTTCGAGCCCACGGTCGAGGCGTGGGACGGCGTGACGTGGTCCAAGGCCGGCCGGTGCTACGGGCCCGCGGCCCCGGCGTTCGACGACGACGCCTGGCGCAACGTCTCGGTGCCCCATGACTGGTGCGTCGAAAGCGCGCCGCACCCCGACGCGCCGATCCGCAACGGGTTCCTGCCGATGGGCGTCGGGTGGTATCGGCGCGAACTGGACATCCCCCGCGACTGGCTGGGCAAGCGCGTCTTCCTCCGGTTCGAAGGCGTGTTCCGCCAGTGCAAGGTGTTCGTCAACGGCCACCTGGTCGGCGCCAACGAGAGCGGCTACATCGGCTTCGACGTGGGCGTCGACCCGGTGCTCGACTACGGCGGGCGCAACGTCATCGCCGTACGCGTCGACGCCCGGAACAAGGAAGGCTGGTTCTACGAAGGCTGCGGGCTCTACCGCCCCGTCGAGCTGGTGATGACCGCCCCGTTGCGCATCGCCTTCGAGGGCGTGCACGCCCAGGTCGAGGTCGTGAACGGCGGTGCGCCCGAAGCGGCCGACCTCACCCTCGCCACCGAGGTGGTCAACGACGGCGACGAGCTCGCGTCCTTCCACGTCCGCAGCCGCGTGTTCGACCCCGCGGGGGCCGCGATCGGCGAGCTGCGTCAGCAGGCCTGGGCCGAGCCGGGCGGTTCGATCACCGTGAAGCAGCGGATGGAGATCGCCGACCCCGTCGCGTGGTCGATCGACAACCCGCAACGGTACCGCGTGGAGACCCACGTGGTGCGCGACGGCGCCGACGTGGACGCGGTGGAAACCCACTTCGGCGTGCGCAGCGTGGTGTTCGACGCCAAGCGCGGGTTCCGCCTCAACGGCCAACCCGTGAAGCTCAAGGGCGTGTGCTGCCACCAAGACCACGCCGGCGTCGGCTCGGCCGTGCCCGAAGCGCTCCAGGTTTGGCGCATCGAACGGCTGAAAGAGATGGGCGCCAACGCATACCGCTGCGGCCACCACCCGCCCGCGCGAGAGGTGCTCGAGGCCTGCGACCGCCTCGGGGTCCTCGTGATCGACGAGGCCCGGGTATTCGGCGTGAGCGACGAACACGTCGACCAAGCCGAGCGCATGATCCGCCGCGATCGCAACCACCCCTGCGTGATCCTGTGGTCGCTAGCAAACGAAGAGATGGCCGTGCAGCTCACCCCCCAAGGCGGGCGGATGTTTGCGCACCTCAAGCGCCGCCTGCGGCGCCTCGACGCCACGCGCGGCTTCACGGCCGGCATCAACAACGGCTGGGACCTGCCCAACGGCTTCATCGAACACGAAGACGTACACGGCTTGAACTACTTCAACCAGGGCGACCTGCACGAACTCCGCCGCAACGCGCCCGACATGCCGGTGATCGTGAGCGAAGCCTCGAGCGCGATCTCGACCCGGGGCGTGTACGCAACCGACGCCGAGGCCGGCGTAGTCACGAGCTACGACACGCACGTCGAGCCCGACCACCCGGGCGTGCGCATGTGGCCGTTTTGGGGCCGGGAGGCCGAGTCTTCCTGGAAGATCGTGGCCGAGAGGACCGACCTCGCCGGCACCTTCGTCTGGACCGGCTTCGACTACCGCGGCGAGCAGTCGCCGTACGTCCGCTGGCCCTGCGTCGGCTCGCACTTCGGGCTCATGGACCAGTGCGGCTTCCCCAAAGACGTCTACTGGTACTACAAGGCTTGGTGGGGCCAAGAGCCGGTGCTGCACATCTTGCCCCACTGGAACTGGGACGGCCGCGAAGGCCAAGACATCGAGGTCTGGGTCTACAGCAACGCCGACCGCGTCACCCTGATGCTCAACGGCCGCGAGATCGGCCAGAAGCCCGTCCCGCGCAACGGCCACGTCCAATGGGCCGTGCCCTACCAACCCGGTGAACTTGTGGCGGTTGGCACGTGGCGCGACGGCTCGGAGCAGCGCGCCGCCCGCAGGACCGCCGGACCCGCCGCCGCGTTGCGACTGCAATCGCAAAGCCCCGCGCTCCCCGCAACGGACCGCAGCACCACGATGGCGGCGCTCTCGGTCGTCGACGCGCACGGTGAAGTCGTGCCGGCATCGAACGTCGAGGTGCGTCTCAAGACCCAGGGCGACCTCGTCATCGCCGGCGTAGGCAACGGCGACCCCAACGACCACCACCCCGCGCGCATCGACACTGACGAAACGACCCGCCCGGTCTTCCACGGCTTGGCCCAAGTCATCCTGCGCAGCGTTGCCGATCGAGCCGACGGCGGATTGCCCAGCGGCGCGCTCACCGCCACGGCCGCGGGCTTGAAACCCGGCCGACTCGACTTCGGCGCCGCGTCGCTCGCCACGTCTCAGGCGGTCGCCGGCCGCGCCTCGAACGCGACCGGCTGACCCCCGCCTCGTCGACGGCTTGGCGCTTTCGGCTTCGCCGTCTCCCCTATGCCAACCCACGCACCGACGCCCCAACTCGACCGGGTCCCGCTGCACGAGAAAGCGGCGCTGGGCGTCGGCTCGCTGAGCATGTTCTTCGGCTTCGCCGGGATCAGCATCCTGGCCTACCCGGTCTACAACATGCTGCTCGGGGTCGACGCCGGCTGGGTGGCGCTGGCGCTGGTGTTGCCGCGGCTCTGGGACGCCGTTACCGACCCGGTAATGGGCAAGCTCTCGGACAACTTCCGCTCCCGCTGGGGCCGGCGCCGCCCCTTCATCGTGGCGGGCGCGGCGGCGATGGGCGTGGCCTTCGCCCTGCTCTGGCAGGCGCCGGCGTCTTGGTCGGGCGGCGCGCAGATGGCCTATTTCGTCGCCATGCAGCTGGTGTTCTTCACCTGCTTCACCGTGTTCGCCGTGCCGTTCAACGCGCTGACCTATGAGATGACGCCCGACTACCGAGAACGCACGCGCGTCATGGCTTGGCTGGCGTTCTTCCACAAGTGCGGGGAGTTCCTCGGCGGGTGGATGCTCCCCCTCGCCGCCGGCCTGAGCGTCGCGCTGGTCGCCTCGGCCGACGACCTCAACATGACCGGCGTGCAGGCGATGGCCTGGATCCTCGGCCTCGTGGTGCTTGCCGGCCTCGGCATGCTGCCCGGCCTCCTCGTGCGGGAACGCCAGGCCGTCGCCACACGGCGCCAAAGCTCGGTCAAGCTCTGGGCGGGCGTCAAGGCCGCGTGCTCGAACCCCCCGTTCCTCATCCTGATCGCCGTGATCGTGCTCAATACGCTCTCCGGCGTGCTCGCCTCGGGCCTCGACCAGTACCTGCTGGTCTACTTCATGAACGACGGCAACAAGGCCGACGGCCTGCTGCAGAAAGGCATGCTTAGCAGCGGGTACGCCGTGGTCGGCTTCGCGTCGATCCCGGTCATCACCTTCATCGCCAACCGCCTGGGCAAGAAGGCCGCGCTGTACTTCGTCTACGGCCTCATGGTGGCGGGCGGGGTCGCCAAGTGGTTCATCTTCCAGCCCGGGCACGCCATCTACGACATCGCCGGCGTGAAGCTCGACCCCATCCTCATGATCGACCCGCTGCTGTGCGGGCCCATGTGGGTCGCCGTCAAGATCCTGCTCGCGTCGATGATGGCCGACATCTGCGACGAAGACGAACGCCGCCACGGCCAACGCCGCGAGGGGCTGTTCGGCGCCGTGTTCTCCTGGCTCGAGAAGCTGGTCGTGTCGGCCGCCTATGTCAGCACCGGCCTGGCGCTCACCATTGCGGCCTTCGACGTGGAACTCGGGGCCCAACAGGCGCCGGAAACCTTCACCAAGATGCGCCTGTTCCTCGCGGGGGGGCCGGCGATCACCGCCGTGTTCGCCATCGTCGCGCTGTACTTCTATCCCATCGACGCGGCCAGGGCCGCCGAGACGCGCGACATCCTGGAGAAGCGGCGCGGGGCCGTGCACGCCCGCCCGGGCGCGCCGCCGAACGATCCGGGCGACGGCGAAGATCGGCCTTCCACCCCGGGGCAACCCCTATGATGTGCCGACCTCACGCAACGCCGCTCGCCATGCCCCAGCCGTCCCGCAGCAAGCCCAAGCCGGCGTCATCCAAGACCCGCGCCACCCTCAAGCACGTCGCCGACCACGCCGGCGTCAGCGTCAGCACCGTCTCGGACATCCTGAACCGCGGCCTCGCCGAGCAGTACACCCAAGACATGCAAGACCGCGTGCGGGCTTCCATGCGGGCCCTGGGCTACCGCCCGGCGCGGGAGGCCCAGAACCTCCGACGCGGCTGGAGCAACAACGCCGGCGTGATCCTGACCCATGGGTTCGAGAACCCCTATTACGCCCGGCTTCACAGCGCTCTCAAACAGGCGCTTGAAACCCTGCACCTGGTCGCCGACGTCGTCGTGATCGACCAGCGCGACGCCGCGAGCTTCACCGCCGCCATGGACCGACTGGTCAGCCACGGCGTGAGCGGCCTGATCGTCGGGCCCCTCTATTACTGGGACGACTCCCTGATCGATGCCGTCCAGTCGAGATCGGCCCACGACATCCCCGTGGTGTGCTTCGGCAGCGTGTGCGACCTCGCGGGGGTCGAGGCCATTGTGTTGCCCGACCGGGCCGGAGGCGAGACCGCCGCCCGCAGCCTCATCGCGCTCGGACACCGCCGCATCGGCTTCCTCGGGGCCTACGGCGCCGCCGACGCCCCGCGCGGCCGCGGGACCATGCAAGAGGGCTTCGAGGCCGGCCTGCTCGAGGCCGGCGTCACCGACCGCGGTTGGTTCGTCCCCAGCCCCGACTCCGGCCGGTACGACACCGGTTTCGACGACGCCGCGGCCCTGGCCCAGCGGTGGCTCGCCGCCTCGCCCAACACCCGGCCCACCGCCATCCTGTGCAAGAACGACCAACTCGCGATCGCCTGCGTCGCCGCCTTTGCCAAGCACGGCGTCCGCGTGCCCGACGACGTCTCGGTCATGGGCTACGACAACGTGCCCGAGTCGGCCTACACCGTCCCCGCCCTCACCACGATCGACGGCGCCATGCACCAGCGCACCGCCGAGATCGCCCGAAGGCTGGCCCACCGCATGGGCGGGGGCGTCGATGGTCCCGGCGACCCCGATCCCGCCGCCGTGCCCGCGCCCGAGGTCATCCTCCGAGACTCACTGGCCCGGCTCACGCCGGCGCAGCGCGGGTGATCTGCAAAAAAGCTGGCCGGTCGTCTTGACACGCAATCGCCCTTCGGTATGCTATTGGAACGTTCCGAAAAGAGGCGGCCACGCCGCCGCATCCCGGTCGTCCCCGACCGCCCGTCTCAATCCCAGACTCATCAGGAGGCCCGCATGCTCACCCCCCATCCCCACCGACTCCGCCGCTACTCCGGCGCCGCCCTGCTGATGGGCGCCCTGTCCCCCGCCGCGGCGGCGGCCCCCTTCACCGAGGGCGTGCTCGACAACGGCGACGCGACCATTTCCTTCGGCCAATCCTTCGGCCCCGGCATCGAACCCACGCCCGCCAGCCCCGGCTTCAGCCTCGGCGACCCCGTCCTGCTCACCGGGTTCGAGCTCGCCAGCGGCGGCGGCGGCGTCGGCGACGCCAACACACGCCTGGCCATCCTCCCCGGCGCCTTCTACGACTTCAACGGCGACCCCAACGGCACCTTCACCCCCACCACGGCCGACGCCATCGGCGTCTCCGACAACGCCTTCGACACCACCTCGCTCGCCTACGGCGACCCCTTGGCCTTCACCTTCGGCGCCGGCCTCCAAGTCGCCTACGGCGACGTGCTCTCGGCCGTGCTCGTCACCGTCGACCCCGGAACCGACGTCATCACGCCGCTCGAAACCAGCGTCGCGTTCATCCGGTTCTTCGAGTCGTCCCCGGGCGTCTTCGACCCCGTGGCCAACTACGGCGGGACCGACAACTTCGACGCCGGCGCCCTGTTCGGCCCGATCTCGGGTAGCGGCTTCTTCGTCGGCGCCTTCTCGGCCACCGACCTCAGCTTTATCGCCACTTTCGACGACGCCCCCGGCGGGCTACCGGGCGACGCCAACAACGACGGCGTGGTCGACCTGCTCGACTTCGACGTCCTCGCCCAAAGCTTCGGTTCCAACACCGGCAACGGCGCTTCCGACGGCGACTTCAACGGCGACGGCGCCGTCGACCTGCTCGACTTCGACATCCTGGCCCAGAACTTCGGGGCCACGAGTCCTTCCGCCGTGCCCGAACCCGCGTCCCTGGGGGCGCTCGGGGTGGGGGGGGTGGTTCTCCTGCGACGCCGCCGGCGCCGCGGCTGAGCCGTGGTCTTACCTCCGGCCGGCAGCCGTTAAGCGCGGCTCCCGGCTTTTCGCAACCCGCCTTCGCCGGACGCCGGCGTGGCCTTAGACTCAAGTTGCCGAGAGCTTTTCATGCGATCCCCCCGCGCCTTTACGCTCATCGAACTGCTGGTCGTCATCGCGATTATTGCGCTGTTGATCGGCATCCTGCTGCCGGCGCTCAGCGCCGCCCGCAGCGCCGCCCGCGACTCGGTCTGCCTGTCAAACCAGCGGCAGATCGGCATCGGCCTGCTCACGTACGCCGGCGACTACGACCAAGACGTGCCTCTGGGCTACCTCGACGGGATCAACTTCAGCTACGCGCTCTATTCCAGAGCATTCAACACAACCACGGGATGGGGCAACCTTTACCAGGCGGTCCCGGCGTTGCAGACGCCCGAGATCTGGATCTGTCCGCGTGCGCAAGGGCCAGAGTTCCTGATCGAGCAAGTCGACCCAAGCTCGTTCCCGCCACCGCCCCCCGGCACGAGCGCACCCGACGACGTCGCCGGCATGTATATGAGCCGGCCCTACGCAAAGCAGAACGAGTTCCCCTATTGGAACTGGGACCCCGCGCTTGATCCGGACGAGAACGAGACCGCCATCCCCGCCAATCTCGACAGCGATCGCATCGACAGCGGCGTCGCCGTGTTCGCCGACAACTTCGACGGCAAAGACATGGTCGACGAGCGCCACGAGCAGGGCATCAACGTGGCCTACGGCGACGGCAGCGCAACATTTCTCCGTCGCGACGCGAAGCTGGAAGCCAACGAAGACGAATTGCAGCTCTCTTCGCCCGACGCGATCGCTGAGGGATCGCTAGACGACGTGTTCGAAAGGTTTCCCGGCGTGAGCAGGCCGATCCGTCAGCAGATCGCCTTCTCGGCGTGGCCTCTGCTCGACCGCTGAGCCTGTCCGCCGCACCCGCTTCGCCTCGCGCCGTCCCGCCGGTTCACGCCCATGGCCCACAACCAACACAAGTCACACCGCGGGTGGGTCGCCGTCTCGGCGCTAGCGCTCGCGGGGCCCGCCGCTTCTGCCGAGGCCTCGGGCTTCATGAACGGCGTCGATGTCTCGGCCCTCGCCGTGCTCGAGGCCGACGGCGCCGTCTACCGCGACGCCAACGGCGACGCAGGCGATGCGCTCCAGATCCTCCGCGACCAGGGCGTCGACTGGTTCCGCCTCCGGCTCTTTGTCGACCCCAACGGCCAGGGCCAGGTCGTCAACGACCTAACCTACACCCTCGCCATGGCCCAGCGCGTCAAAGCCTCCGGGGCCAAGCTGCTGCTCGACTTCCACTACTCCGACACCTGGGCCGACCCCGGCCAACAGACCAAGCCGGCCGCCTGGCAGGGCCTCAGTTTCCCGCAGCTCGAAACCCAGGTGCGCGACTACACCCGCGACGTGCTCGACCAGATGCAGGCCGCCGGCGTGATGCCCGAAGCCGTCCAACTCGGCAACGAGATCCAGACCGGCATGATCTGGCAAGACGGCCGGCTCTACGCCACGCCAGGCCAGCAGTCGGCCGAGTTCGACCGCCTGGCCGACCTGCTCTCGGCCGCCGCCCAAGGCGTCGACGACGCCGCCGCCGATAGCGCCATCGTCCCCGAGAAGATGATCCACTTCGGCCAGGCCGACAGCTGGGGCGCCACCCAGTTCTTCTTCGACCGCATCAACAGCCGCGGCGTCGACTACGACACCATCGGCTTCAGCTACTACCCGCGCTTCCACGGCACGATCGACGACGTGCGGTTCAACCTCCAGCAGACCGCCGCGACCTACGGCAAGCCGGTCACGCTCGCCGAGGTCGGCTTCGCCTACAACGGCCCTCAGTTCGAGCCCCAGCAAGAGCAGTTCGTCTTCGACGTCACCCCCGCCGGCCAGGCCGCCTTCACCGAGGCCGTGATGGACGCCGTGATCGACCTGCCCAACGGCCTGGGCGCCGGCGTGTTCTGGTGGCACGGCGACGCGGTCCCCACCAACTCCGGCATCGCTTGGAACGGCGGACGCCTGGGCCTGTTCGATCAAACCCGCCAGGTCCTGCCCGCCGCGGCCGTGCTCGGGTACGACCCCGACGCCCCCGCCGTCTCGTTCACCGAGGGCATCCTCGACCCCGGCACGCCGTCGACGTCCTACGGCCAATCGTTCGCGCCGGGCATCGACCCGCGGTTCAACCCCGGCCTGCAAACCGGCGACACCGTCACGCTCACCGAGGTCGCCTTCGCCAGCGGCGGCGCGGGCGGATTCGCCAACACCCGGCTGCTGCTGCTGGACGGCTCCGCGCAAGGCCTGTCCATCTCGGCCGGGCTCTCCCCCGGCGACCCCGCCTTCCTCGCCATCTCCGACAACACCCTCGACACCGCCTCGCTCGCCTACGGCGACGACATCCTCTTCACCTTCGGCGCCGGCATCGACATCGACTACGACGACACCGTCACCGCCTTGTTCGTCGTCGACGACCTCGCCGGCGGCTTCGACTTCGCGCCCATCAGCACCGCCTTCATCCGATTCATCGAGCCCACCACCGGCAACTTCATCCCGGTCAACAACTACGGCGGGACCAACAACCTCAACGGGACGGCGTTCTTCAGTAGCGGCGGGGGCAACCCTGTTCTCTCAGGCGCCAACGACGCGTTCGACCTCAGCTTCCGCGCAACCTTCCTCGTGCCCGGCGGCCTGCCCGGCGACGCCAACGGCGACGGCGCGGTCGACCTGCTCGACTTCGACATCCTCGCCCAGAACTTCGGCGTTTCCACCGGCAACGGTGCGGCCAACGGCGACTTCAATGCCGACGGCGTCGTCGACCTGCTCGACTTCGACCTGCTCGCGCAGAACTTTGGGGCTTCGTCCCCTGCGGTCGTGCCCGAGCCCGCCTCCCTGGGGCTGCTGTCTCTCGCCGCCAGCGCCGCGCTCCGCAGACGCCGCGGCCGGCGCTCGTAAACCTATCCGACGCGCGCCCTCGGACGCGCAGCCGACCTCCCGCGAGTTACACCCATGACCACCCGCTTCCGCCCCGTTCTCGCCCGGTTCCTGGCCGCGTGCTTGGCCCTTCATGCCTCGGCCGCCTGCGCCGAGACGCCAACGCCGGAGCCCTTCATGCGCGGCGCCGACATCTCGGCCCTCAAAACCCTCGAAGACGACGGCGCCGTCTACCGTCACCCCGACGGCACGCCTGGCGACGCGCTCCACGTCATGACCGAGCAGGGCCTCAACTGGTACCGGCTCCGACTGTTCGTCGACCCCGACGGCGTCGGCGTGGTCAACAACGACCTGGCCTACACCACCGCGCTCGCCAAACGCGTCAAGGCCGCCGGCGGCGCCTTCCTCCTCGACTTCCACTACTCCGACACCTGGGCCGACCCCGGCAAGCAGTACAAGCCCAAGGCCTGGGAAGACCTTAGCTTCGAGGCGCTCGCCGCCCAGGTCGAGGCCTATACCCGCGAGGTCGTCGAACACCTCGACGCCGCCGGCGCCGCGCCCGACATGGTCCAGATCGGCAACGAGATCACCGCCGGCATGCTCTGGCCCGACGGCCGCCTCTGGGTCGAGGGAGAAGACCAAGACGCCGCCTTCGACCGCCTGGCCATCCTGCTCAAGGCCGGCATGCAGGGCGTGCGCACCGCGTCCATCGACGCGCCCACGCCTAAGCTCATGGTCCACATCGCCCGCGGCGACCGCTGGCACGAGAGCGAGTTCTTCTTCACCAAGCTCGCCGAGCGCGACCTCGACTTCGACATCATCGGCTACAGCTACTACCCCCGGTTCCACGGCACAGTCGAGGAGCTGCGCGACAACTTCCACCGCACCGCCGAAGCCTTCCAGAAGCCCATCGTGCTCGTCGAGTTCGGCTTCGCGTACACCGGCGGCGAGTTCGAGCCCAACCACGAAGCGTTCGAGTACCCCGTGACCATCCGCGGTCAGAGCGCCTTCACGCGCGACGTCGTCCGCGTCGTACGCGAAACTCCGAACGGCCTGGGCAAGGGCGTGTTCTGGTGGCACGCCGCCGCGACCCCAACCGACTCGGGCCTCGCCTGGGAAGGCGGACGACTCGGACTGTTCGACGAGAACGGCCGGGCCCTACCCGCCATGACCACCATGGGGCGCAACTGAACAAGGCGCCGGCAAATGACCTGCTGAGCGTCGCGCGATGCGGCGGACGCGTCGCTGCGCTTCTCGTCGCCGCTGTTTGTCTTGCGTACGGCGACCTTCAAACCGTCTTGGGAAGCACGCCAGAAGAACACCGGCCGGCGCGAGAGAGTCAGAACCCCGCCACACAACCCCAAGCCCGCGCGATCGACGCGCCGTGGGTGATCGATGCACACCACCGGCTCCTGCAACGCGTCGCCCGTGCCCCCATGCGTGACATCGACGTCGTCTTCGTCGGCGACTCCATCACCGAGTTCTGGCTGCAACAGGGCGAAGCGCACTGGCTCCAGGGCTTCACGGCGGGCGCGGGGAAGCTCGAGGCGCTCAACCTCGGCGTCGCGGGCGACCGCACCGAACACGTCCTGCACCGCATCCGACCCCAAGAAGAGGGCGGCCTGGGCAACTTGGATCACCCGGACCTGGCGCCCCGCTTCGTCGTCATGCTGATCGGCACGAACAACACCTTCGTGCACGGCAACAAGCAAATTGCCGCCGGGGTGACCGCCGTAGCCCAAGCGCTCCGAGCAGCCGAGCCGCAAGCGCGGGTCCTGGTCTGCTCGATCCTTCCGCAGGGAGACGTCGGGCGCAATCAGCAAGTCATTGAACCCATCAACCGCGCGGTCGCGCACGAACTCGCACCCCCAAACCACGGCGGGAACGTCAGCTTCGTCGACCTCACCCCGCTGTTCTCGCTCCATGGCCGACGGTTCGAGCGTCTTTTCGGTGACGATGTTCACCTGAGCGCAGCGGGTTACGCGGTCTTCAAGCGGGCGCTGGTGGAGCGGTTCACGACGCTCGAGACCGGGACCGGCGCGCAGAACCCGCCGTAGCTCGCCCCGAGGGCGGCCTGCCTTCGAATGCAGGCGTTGCGGCCGAGCAGCCCCCGAGACGCGCTCGGGCCAACCGTCACGCAAGCCTCCGGCGCAATGGGTTGCACCCCGCGGCGACGTTGTATCTTCCCGCCATGCTGCTCGGCCTGGACATCGGCACGTCGGCGACTAAAGCGCTGCTGTGCGACCCCGCCGGCGCCGTGGTCGGCGAGGGCGCGGCCCCGCACGAACTGCTCTCGCCCAAGCCCGGCTGGTTCGAGCAAGAGCCGCACCAGTGGTGGGACGCCGCGGGCAAGGCCACACGCCAAGCG
>JBCCXV010000001.1:0-32608 GCA_039191195.1 Planctomycetota bacterium | reverse complement strand
GTGGCCTACCCGATCCTCCGGCTGGACCGGGGGCCGAGGCCCGTGGGCGTGAACCAGTACATGCGGTGGCTGGAAGACGTGGTGATGGCCTGCGTGAAGGGGTACGGCGTGGCCGCCGAGCGCGACGCCTGCGCCACGGGCGTGTGGGCCCGCATCCAACCCGGGGCGGCGCTCGAAAAGGTGTGCGCCCTGGGCGTGCGCGTGCGCAAGCAGGTCACCATGCACGGCCTGGCCCTGAACGTGGACCCGGACTTGACCCACTTCCAGACCATCGTGCCATGCGGCTTGGCCGGGCGGGGCGTCACGAGCCTGAAGGCCTTGCTGGGCGATGCGTCGCCTACGCTGGCCGCGGTGAAGCAAGACCTTGCCGCAAGCTTCCTGAACCACCGCGAGCAACTGTCTTGAGCACGGCGACGAGCCCCGGAGAGATCGAGGCCGTCGAGTCTTCGTCGGCCGACGCCCAGGCGCAGCCCGAGGCGTACTCGCCTCTGTACCTGCCGGGTCCGCGTCAGGCGGCGGCCGAGATCGTGCTGTTCTGGATGGGCGTGCCCGCGGCGGTGGTGGCGTACCGGATTGTTTTCCCTGAGCTGAGGCCGCAGATCATCCCGCTGTTGCTGCTGGGGGCGCTCGGCGGGGCGCTGCTGCTTTGGCGCGACAAGACGTTCGATCTCGGCGCCTTCTTCGACCGCAAGCCCTTGGTCTCGGCGATGCGGGTGATCCTGCCGAGGTTCGTGGTGCTGGGCGCCGCGATGGTCGGTCTGCTTGTGGTGCTCCAAGCGTTCGATGAGAGCGTTTCGGGAGGGCTATTCCGGTTTCCGTTGGAACGAACTGGGGCGTGGCTGTTCGTCATGGTGGCCTATCCGGTGGTCTCTGTGTTCGCCCAGGGCGTGGTCTACCGCGGCGTTCTGCTGCACCGGTACCGGGGCGTGCTGGGCCAGGGGCGGGCGATGCTCTTCGCCGGCGCCGCGATCTTCGGCCTGGCGCACGTGGTGATGCTCGAGTGGGTGGCGGTGGCGATCACGCTCGTGGGCGGGCTGTTGTTCACCGGCACGCAGCTCAAGCACCGGTCGCTGCTGGCCTCGGGGCTGGAGCACGCGATGTACGGCTGCTGGGCGTTCACCGTCGGCTACGGGCCGTTCTTGTACGCCGGCCTCGCTGGCGGCTGACGCCAGGGCGGGCGGATCACGGCTCGTGTCGCGAAGCACGGGGAGGCGGGTCCCCGGCGGCTGGTTTCGGGGGTCGACTTCCCGGAGCGGGGGCGCTACAACCCCGGGTGACACACGCCGCCCCGGCATCGACCGACGTTGCGCACGCCGCGCCTCACCCCACGCCGGCGACGCTCGGCCAGCTCAAGGCCACCGGCTACCGGTACCGCAGCGTGAAGCAGGAGCTGCGGGAGAACGTCGTGGCCCGACTCCGCAAAGGCGACGACCTGTTCCCGGGCGTGCGCGGCTATGGCGAGACGGTCGTTCCGCAGGTCGCCCACGGGCTCTTGGCCCGGCATGACCTGCTGTTCCTGGGCCTGCGGGGCCAGGCCAAGACGCGCATGTTGCGGATGTTGCCGAGCCTGCTGGACGAGTGGGTCCCCATCCTGACCGACCTCGAAGCGCCCGACGACCCGCTCCACCCGACCACGAGGGCGGGGCGGAAGCGCGTCGAAGAACACGGCGACGACACGCCCATCCGCTGGCTGCACCGCAGCGAGCGCTTCCACGAGAAGCTGGCGACGCCGGATGTGACCATCGCAGACCTGATCGGCGAGGTCGACCTGATCAAGCACGCCGAGGGCCGTGCGCTGTCCGACGAAGCGACGATGCACTACGGGCTGATCCCGCGGAGCAACCGGGGCATCTTCGCGATCAACGAGCTGCCGGACTTGGCGCCGCGCATCCAGGTGGGCTTGTTCAACGTGCTCGAAGAGCGCGACGTTCAGATCCGCGGGTACCCGATCCGGCTGGAGCTCGACGTGTTCCTGGTGTTCTCGGCCAACCCCGAGGACTACACCAACCGCGGGCGCATTGTCACGCCGCTCAAGGACCGCATCGGCACGGTGGTGCGCACGCACTACCCGCGCACGATGGACGAGGCGGTGCGCATCACGCGCGAGAACGCCTGGATCGACCGGGCCGCTGGCGACAACGGCCAAGCCCCGCCCGCCGAGCTTCGGGGTCCTGCGGTGGAGGCCCCGGATTACCTGCACCGGCTGGTCGAGTCGGCCGTGTCGGCGGCCCGGACCAGCAGCCACATCAACCAGGCTTCGGGCGTGTCGGTGCGGACCTCGATCGCGTGCGTCGAGGCGCTGGTGAGCGCCGCCGAGCGCCGGGCGCTGCTGACCGGCGAGCCGCGCGTCGCGGCGCGTGTGGGCGACCTCGAGCACGTGGTGGCCGCGACCCGGGGCAAGATCGAGCTCATGATGGCCGACGACGGCCAGGACACCGAGGACAAGCTGGTGCGCTCGCTCGTGGGCGAGGCGGTCAAGGAGCTCTTCGCCGACGTCGCCGACGTGGACGAGCTCGCCGAGCTGGCCGAGCCGTTCGGCAGCGGGATGAGGCTGTCGATCGGGGATACGGCGTCGGCCGACGACCTGCTGGCGAGCTTTGAGCACGTGCCGGGGTTGCTGGACGCCGCACGGGCCCTGGCGCCGCGTTTGGGCTTGCACGCCGACGACCCGCAGCACCTGGCGGGCGCCGGGGAGTTCATCCTCGAGGGTCTGTATGTGCACGACCTGCTGAGCAAGGCCGTCGGCCCGGGCGGGTCGAAGTACGGCTGAACCCCGGGTAGGCTCGGGTCGGGCCTCGGCCCCCGTGCTTCCGGAACCCGGTTTTTTCTCGTATCGAAAGGCCACTCCATGCCGCTTGCGCTCCGCCGTTTCCGCTTGGGTTTTGCCGCGTGTCTCGCGATGGCGTTTTCGGCCGGGCCGGCTTGGGCCGCCGAGGGCCCGTGGACGACCGACTTCGCCGCGGCCGTGCAAGAAGCGGAGTCGGAGGGCAAGGACCTGCTGTTGGACTTCACCGGCAGCGACTGGTGCGGCCCGTGTATTCAGCTCGATGAGACGGTATTCCAATCCGATGCCTTCTTGGCCGCGGCGCCCGAGTCTTTCGTGCTGGTGAAGCTCGACTTCCCGAGCAGCAAGCCCCAGACGCCCGAGGTGAAGGCTCAGAACGAACGTTTGCAGGGCGAGTACGACGTGTCGGGGTATCCCACCATCATCTTGGCCGACGCCCAGGGCCGGCCGTACTTCCGCGACGTGGGGTACGGCGGGCAGGAGGCCGAGGCGTATCTCACACGGCTGACCGAGGCTGCGGAGTCCCGGGCGGAGCGCGACGCGGCGTTGGCCGAAGCCGCAACCCTCGAGGGCGTCGCCAAGGCCGAGGCGCTGCACACGGCGTTGTCGTTCGTGGGCGACGAGCTGGCGCTGGCGTTCTACATGGACGAGGTCGAAGCGCTCATCGAGGCCGCGAAGCAGGGCGAGTCGGACTTGGACGAGCAGTGGACCGCCAAGCCGTTGGCCGCGCATGCGCGGGCGCAGGTCGAAGAAGACTTGCGTAGCGCCCGCACGCCGGAAGATGCGCTTGAGATCGTCGAGGCGGCCCTTGAAGGCCCGCTGTTGCAGGGCGAGGCGCGGCAGGAGCTGCTGATGGTGAAGTCGAACGTGCTGTTCAGCATGGGCGACAAGACGGCCGCGAAGGCGCTGCTGCTAGAGGCCCGCGCTTTGGCGCCGGAGTCGGAGAACGGCCAGATGGTGATGCAGATCCTGGAAACCTACTTCGCCGACGAAGACGAGTCTGCCGATCACGACCACGGCGATCACGAGCACGGCGAGGAAGACCACGAGCACGGTGAGGAAGATCACGACCACGGCGGTCATGACCATCACGACCACGAAGGCCACGACCACGACTAAGGCGTACCGGCGGGTTTGAGCGACACCTGCCGCGCCTGATCAGACGCCCACGTCGATCGGCCGTGCAGGCGGGCCGCGCGAGATGAGCACGCGCAGCTGTTGACCGAAGGCGCGGGGCGCGAAGCGCTCGCCCTCGGAGCTGGCGCGCTCGATGTCGTCGGCCGACCACCAGCGGTGGCCTGACAGGACCTGCACCTCGTCGGGCGTGCGGTGGTGTTCGAGCACGGGTTGCGCATCGGTCGGGCGGCACAGCCGGTAGCGCTCGTGCTGCTTGAGCCGTACGCCCTTGGGCGGCCAGGGGAAGGTGTGGGTGCGCGTCCAGATGCAGGGGCCGAGGTTGGTGGGGTCGAGCGACCAGCCCAGCTCTTCGCGCAGCTCGCGTATGAGGGTTTCGTCTTCGGACTCGCCGGGGTCGATCCCGCCGCCGGGGGTGATCCAGAACGGGGGCCCGCCGTCGCCGGCGGCGCAGCGGAGCAGGAGCACCCGGTTCTGCGGGTCCAAGATCACGGCGCGCACGGCCTGGCGCTCGACTAGGGGCCAGTCGGGGGGGTCGCCTTTGGGTGCGGGGTTGGGCGGCGTCACGCCGGGCCGGCTTCGGCGGGGCCGGTGTCGACGCGGGCGAAGTCGGGGTCGGGCAGCGGGGCGGCGTTGTCGGGCTTGGGGCCTTGGCCGAGGACCCAGCGGTAGACCTCGAGCGATTGGCGCGCCTTGGCGTCCCAGGTGTAGAGCGCCGCGACCCGCCGGCGGGCGCGGTCGGCCATGGGCCGGATCTGGGCGGGATCGTCGGCGAGCCTGGAAAGCGCCGCGCGGAAGCCGGCGACGATGGAGGCCCGGTCGCCGATGGGGATCGCGATCCCGGTCGCGGGCGTCACGAGTTCGGCCGGGCCGGCGTAATCGACGATCACCGGCGCCAGCCCCGCGGCCATGGCTTCGAGTACGACGCCGCCCCCAAATTCTCGGATGCTGGGGAATCCCAGCACGTCGCACTCGCCCAGGAGCCGGCCGACGTCCTTGTGGTCGACCCAGCCCGGCAGTTCGACGCCGTCGCCTAGGTTCTCTTGCGCGACGATCTCTTTAAGCCGCGACAGCTCGGGCCCGTCGCCGAGGATGCGGACCGTCGCTTTGCCGTCGCGTATCAGGGGTGCGGCGGCCTCGAGGAGCATGTCGGCGCCCTTGTAGGGCACCAGCCGCCCGACGAAGCCGATGCGGATCGGCGTCTCCGCCGGCGGGCGCTGGGGCGCGTCGAGGTCGAACCGGGCGGGGTCGATGGCGTTCTCGGGCAGGTACACGCACTTGTCGTGGAAGCGCTCGGGCGTGAGCTTCCAGGTGTCGCGGGAGCCGATGACCAGCGCCGAGGCGTGTTTGAGGGTCGCCGTGGCGCCGGGCAACAGCTTGTAGGCGCCGCGGACGTAGCTGAGCCACTCGCGCTCTTTGCGTCGGGCGGCGTCGAAGGCCTTGGGCCAGGGCACCCCGCCGTTGAGCGGGCCGACGACGAACGGAACCGCCGTCTTGCGCACTTTCTTCGCCAGCAGGCTGGGCGTGGTGGGGCTCAGCGGGGTGATGCGGTGGACCAGGTCGTACTTGCCTGCCCGCAGGTCGGCGCCGAAGCGTTTCCAGAGCAGGCGCTCGAAGTAGTAGTAAGAGACCGTGGTGATGGCCGCGACGGTGGTCCAGCCCTTGCCAGCGCCGCCGCGCAGCAGCGACGCGGCCTTAAACAGGGGCGCCGCGACGGCCTCGGAGTCGATGGCGGTGTACTGCCGGCCCTCGGCCCAGCCGAAGCGGTCGATAGCCTCGCGGTTGCGCACCTGGGTGACCAGGTGCGCCTCGACGTCGGGGTGGCGGGCCAAGGCTTCGGCGTGCGACCAGCCGACCAGCGGCACGCTCACGAACTCGGGGTTGGCCGCCTCGGCGACCACCAGCACGTGGATGGGGCGGTCGGTGGGCATGCGGGCCCGAGGGTACCGCGATGGAGAGGGGGTCGGCGGCTGCCCACCGCAGGTCCCGGGAGTCCGGGGCTAATCCGGGGAGATTCCGGGCTTACTCCGGGGGTACTCCGGGGCTATACCGGGGGTGGGATCAGGCTTCGAGCTGGCGCAGGGCCAGGCCGGCCTCGGTCAGCTTCTCTTTGATCTCGACCAGCGAGGTCATGCCGAAGTTCTTGACGCCCATGAGCTCGGCCTCCGTCTTCATGCACAGGTCGCCGATGGTGGTGACGTTGAGCAGGGCCAGGGCCTTGCGGGCGCGGACCGACAGGTCGAGGTCACCGACGGGCCGGCCGAGGATCTCGGTGTCGCCGCCGAGCTCGCTGGCGAGCTGGTCGTAGACGGCCTGCTTCACCTCGGCCTGGCGGGTCTCGACGGCCTGGCCCAAACGCAGGCCGCGTTGGGCGAGCATCGTCTTGATCTCTTCGAGCGAGGCTTCGCCGAAGTTCTTGAAGCTGCGCAGCTCGGCCTCGGTCACCTTCAGCAGGTCGCCGAGGGTTCGGATGCTCATCTTGCGCAGGGCGTTGCGGGTGCGGACCGAGAGCTCGAAGTCGGTGACGGGCGTATCGAGCAGGGCGTTGCGCTGCTCGAGCTTCTTCTCCTGCTCGTCGTCGATGAGCATCCCGCGGGACTCGAGGATGTCCTTGATGAACAGGCGTGCGCGCGGGTGGTTGGGCTTGGTGGCTAGGACCTGCCGGACGCAGCGCTCGGCCAGGGCGTACTTGCCGCGGTCCTCGTAGAGCACGGCGAGGTTGAGCAGGGCGTTGAGCTTGGGGTGCTCGGCCCGGACGCACTCTTCGTAGAGGTGGATGGCCTCGTCTTCCTCGCCGACGAGGTCGAGGTTGTAGGCCAGCCGGAAGCAGACGGTCTCGCTCTCGGGGTCGGCGGCGTAGGCGGCCTCGTAGGCCTCGATCGCGGCGAGGCGGTCGCCGGCTTCTTCGGCGGCGAGGCCGGCTTCGTACTTGGCGCGGGAGGTGGCTTCGTCGCGGACCGACAGGGAGTCGAGATCGACCATCGGGGCAAGCTCCAATGCGGGATCGGTGGGGGCCCGGCTCGCGCTGGGGGCGGGCCGAACCCGGCAGCATAGACCGGCCGCGGCCCGGCGCCAATAGCCGGCCGGGCGGGACGGATGGGCCGGTCACGCCGCCGCGGGCGCCGGTCACGGCCGGACGATGTCGATCCAGTCGATCTCCAGCCGGAACGGCCCGTCCCGGCCGTCCCCGAGGATCAGGCCCAGTTCGACGGCTCGCGTGGGGTCCAGCGGTGCCGCCCGCACCCGGTTGCCCCGCCAGCTCGGGGTGAGGTCGGACAGGTCGATGGCGACGGTCTGCCAGTCGCGCGGGGGCGTCGCCGGGTCGAGCTCGAGGTTGTGCTGGTGGGAGATGCGCCGCTGCCGGGTCGGCAAGTCGTCGCTCACCATCAGGCGGTACGGCCCGCGCGTGTCGGCGCGGACCCGTAGCTGGATCGTGCTGGCGCCCGCGAGGGCGCCGGGCTCGAGGTCGAAGCGCACCGAGGAGAACCCGCCGCCGTTGGTGTTGATCGAGCCGTAGAAGGCCATCACGCCGTCGGCAAAGGACACATCCCCCAGAGACCGGCCGCCCATGACGTCGTCGTTGACCATGCGCCAGCCGGCGTTGGAGGCGGGGTTGTCGAAGTCGGTGAGGCGCGTGTGGGTGGAAGCCAACGCTTGCGTGGGGGGCGGCGTGTCGTTGGGCTCGGCAGCCGTACCGGTTTCCGTAGCCGTCTGGGATGGCCCTCCGGAGGGCGCGCAGGCGGGCGGGAATAGCGCTGCGGTCAGCAAGAGGGCCAAGCCGCGGGGAGTCTGGCGCCGCGACGCAAAGAAGGATGTAGAGAGGGGCATCGCCGACGATAGCGCCGCTGGGTGACCCCGGTGGGTTGCGACGAGGGCCGGGCGGGCGTATTGGCGGTGAAAGCCACCTGCCGGGATCGAACCGGCGACCTGCGGTTTACAAAACCGCTGCTCTACCAGCTGAGCTAAGGTGGCGGTGCGGCGTCGTCAGCGTACCGCTTTCAGCGATCGGGTTTCAGCGGTCAGCACTGGGAGATCAGCCAGATTCCTGCGGCCGGTCGTCGCCGACAAGCGCGGGCCGACCGCGGTCTGGCGGATTGCTGACGGCTATTGGCTGACTGCTGACAAAGCCACCGACTGGACTCGAACCAGCGACCTGAGCTTTACGAAAGCTCTGCTCTACCAACTGAGCTACGGTGGCGTCGCCGACGGGGTTTGTGTGTACCGGCGGGTCGGAGAGCATATCAGGGGCAGGGCGATGACCGGCGGGGGCCGTCCGCGAGGGTCTCACCCCGTCCGACCTTCCCTGCCGGCTCTACTTTCCGGGGGCCGGTTTGGTGCACTCGAAGACGCACACCGTCGCCAACCGCCAGGCGGGGGGACACAGCCGTTGCAGCCAGGCGTCGGCCCGGTGAAGCGCCGCGCAGAGCCTCGGCCGGTCGGGCCAGAACCGCCAGATACGGCTGGTGATCTGGAAGTAACGGGCCTCGCCCCCGGAATCCCCGGCATCTCCGGAATCCGCGTAGTCCCCGGAATCGGGGGAGGCGTGGCAGGCCAGGGAGAACGCGTTTGCGAAGGCGCGGACGTCTCGTTCGGTGAGCGGGGTTTCGTCGTCGGTCGCCGGGTCGATCCGTAGCGGCACCCGGTTGCGGAGCCAGAGCAGGGCCTGTGAGTTGACCACCGGCTCGGCGAAGACGACCGACCCGCCGGGCTTCACACGCCGGGCCGCTTGGCGGGCCAGCGCGAGCATGTCGGGCAGGTGGTGCAGGGCGGCGTATCCGACGACGTGGTCGAAGGGCGGCTCGTCGGCGAAGGCCTCGTCGAGATCGCTGGCCTGGGTGGAGTGGACCCGATCGGCCACGCCGTTGACTTGGGCCCGCTTGCGGGTGAGGGCGACCGACTCGGCCGAAAGGTCGTAGGCGAAGACCTCGGCGCCGTTGTGGGCGAGGATGGAGGCGTCGATCCCGTTGCCGCAGGCGATCTCGAGGACGCGTTTGCCCGGCGCCGGGGCGAGCCGGCGGTGGTAGTCCTCGCGCGGGTAGATCGTGTTGGCGGGCGGGGCCGTATAGCGGGCGCGGTCGTGGGCCGAAAGCGGTTCGACGCCGGCGGCGGCCTCATGGGCGTAGTGCTCGTCGAAGTGCTCGGCCTCGCGGGCCAAGAGGTCGGCGAGTTCGGGCTTGGAGGGCACCAGGCTCATGCCGTGGGCATCGGCCGGCCGGCGTGCGGGGCTGGAATCTCCCCCCCCCGGAACGCCCCCGGCGTGCACCCGGAAGGGGCGATGTCGGTGGGGGGTCTCTACGTCGCAACCCAGGGCGCGAGCGTATTCTGGAGGGCCGGGAGCCGTTCGCGCAGCCCGCCGCGGGCTTGGAGCGTCATCCGCCGGCCGGGGTCGGCGTGCTCCAGGGCGACCGCCAGCCGGTCGTCGGGCAGGGCCTCGGCGATGCGCGAGGCCCACTCGACCACGACCAGGGCGCCGCGGCGGAGCTCGGCGGCGTCGCCCTCCCAGCCGATGGACGGCAGCTCGCCGGGAGACAGCCGGTAGGCGTCGATGTGCACGAGCGCGTCTAGGCCCGGGCGCCCTTCAATCTCGTATTCTTGAGATAAAACGAATGTCGGGCTCGACACGTCGTCGTGCGAGCCGGCGCCGAGGGCGAGGCCGCGCACGAGGGTGGTCTTGCCGGCGCCGAGGGGGCCGTCGAGCGTGACGAGGTCGCCGGGCCGGAGCTGGCCGCCGATCGCGCGGCCGATGGCGCGGGTGGCTTCCGCGTTAGCGGCTTCGAGGGCGATGCCGCTTTGGGGGTCGGGCGCGGTCACGGGGCGGCGTGCTCCCAGCCGAGGCCGGTGGTGTCGAACGGTCGGCCGTCGGGCGTGAGCCAAGCGACGCGCCCCGGTGGGCTTGATGGCGCGACCACGCGCCCGATCGCGGTGAGCGTGACGTCTGGCGGGAGCGCGGCTCGGGGCGAGGCGTCGGGCGCCAAGGCGAGCAGGAGTTCGTAGTCCTCGCCGTCGCCGAGGGCGGACCGCCAACGGGCTTCGGGAGCCGGGTGGGCCTGTTGCGCGACGGTGCGGACGGGCAGCGCGTCCAGATCGACCTCGAGGTCGACGCCGCTGGCCTGGGCGAGGTGGGGCGCGTCCATCGCGAGGCCGTCGGAGAGGTCCATCATGGCGTGGAGGTCGCCACCGAAGGCCTGGGCCAGGGCGAGGGCGGCGTCGACGCGTGGGGTGAAGGCGAGGTGGTGGGGCGGCTGGCCCTGGGGGCCGGGGAGGAGCGACCCGCCGAGCGGGCCGGTGACGCAGAGCACGTCGCCGGTTTGGGCGCCGGCGCGGGTGATCGGCGGGTGGTCGACGGCCTCGGCGACGACGGTGACGCTGAGCGTGGTCGGGCCGTCGGCGGAGGCGGTGTCGCCCCCAACCAGCGGGCAGCGGAACAGGCCGGCGGCGTCTTGCAGGCCTTGCATCATGGCGACGGCGTGCTCGGCGGCGCCCGTCTCTCGGCGGCCGATCGTCAACGCCGCGAGGCAGGCGACGGGGCGTGCGGCCATCGCGGCGACGTCGGAGAGGTTTCGGCAGAGCGCCTTTCGGCCGACGAGCTCGGGCGGGTCGCGCGGGGGGTCGAAGTGGACGCCGGCGATCACGGGGTCGACGCCGACGAGCAGCGCTGGCCCGCCGGGCCGTTCGAGCACGGCCAGATCGTCGCCGAGGCCGACGGTCACGCCGGGCTGCGGGGTGGCTTTCTCGACCAGGGCTTGGATGAGGTCGCGTTCGAGCACGGCGCGATGCTACGGGGCGCCGGCACAGAGCGTCGTGTGGAGCCTTGCCGCGGGCCTCCCCGGCTGTAACGCCTTCCAGGGCATCTCCAGGACACTTCCGGGGGGGTATTGCGGGAGAGATTCCGGGGGAGTCAGCTGGCTGAGCGGGGGCGGGCGAAGCGGATGCCGAACATCGAGTTGCTGCGCATGGTGTCGCTCATGTCCGGCTGGGGCTGGTCGGAGTGGTCGTGCATGCGCACCTCCATGAGGTGCTTGGTGTACAGCCGTTCGCAGGCTTTGAGGAACGGCGGGATGGGGCTGCGCTCGTCGAGCTCTTTGTTGACGAACACCAGCAGCGAGTAGCCCATGCGGATCAGGTCGCCGTCTTTCACTTCGACGGCGTGGCTGATGCGTTCGCCGTTGATGTGCGTGCCGTTGTTGGACCCGAGGTCTTTGACGAGGCACTTCTCGCCGTCGCCTTCGCAGGTGAACTCGGTGTGCTTGCGTGAGACGCGCCGGTCGGCCAGGTGGAATAGGAGCGAGCCTTCCCGGCCGACGACCAGGGGTTTGCGGCGGGGCAGGTTGAAGTACTCGCCGCGGTTCGGGCCGTGGATGCAGATCAGTGCGGACATGCGCGAACTCCAAGCGGGCGAAAAGAAAGGGCCCTAGAAACGATCGCAAGAGGTGTCGAACGACAGCAAAGACGGTGAATCAAGCGGGGCGGACAGCAGGCCGGCCCGGTTCAAGACTACCGCGCGCCCGGCCGGGTTCCAACGGTTGTGGAACGCTCCGGGGCGGATTTCACTGCGTTTGGGGCCGGATTGGCGCGCTTGGGGGGTCAGAAGACCGGGTCGCCGGGCTTGGCGCCGGCGTCGGCCGAGAGCAGGGCGATGCCGCCGGGCGTGGGCACGCCGAGGGTGAGCACTTGGGACTTGATGCCGCCCACGCGGCGAGCGCCGAGGCCCGCGGCGACGACGACGGCCCTGCCGGTCAGGTCTTGGGGTGCGTACAGGTCGGTGATCTGTGAGGAACTGGTGACCACGCCCCTTGGGCCCAGATCGATCTCGAGCACGATGGCGGGGTCGCGCGACGTGGGGTGCCGGCGGGCCGAGAGGACCACGCCGACGCGCAGGTCGGCCTCGGCCAAGGGCTCGGGCCGGGGGACCTCGGGCGCTGCGGCGGCCGGCGGCGCGGGGGGGGCGGGCGGTGTCTTGTCGGGGCCTGCGCTGCTCAGGGCGGCTTGCGCCGTTTCGCCGGCGCTCGCGGACCGCTTGCCCAGCTTGGCGACGACCCGCCAGAGGTCGTGCGGGGTGGTCTCGAGTCCGGTGGTCGCTTGAAACCGCTCGACCAGGCGGTCGAACTCGGGCGCAGCGGCCAGCCGGTCTCTCGCCGAGAGCTTGCCGACGGCGTCTTCGACGAGTTCGCGCAGCGCCCGCTCGTGGGCCGGGTCGAGCTTGGCCGGCGAAGTTGCGGGCAGGGCCGAGTCGCCCAGCGCGGGCAGCTTGCCGGCCTTGCGGAGGTTGAGCAGTCGGCGGAGGACGTCTTGCGGCGCGGGCGCCGTGGCGCCGTCGGCAAGGGCCCGAGTGATGGCGTCGAGCTCGGGCGTGTAAGGCAGGTCGTCGAGCGATCGTCGTTGGGCGACGTAGGCGTCGACCAGTTGAAGATCGGCGCCCGACAGCCGCGGGGGCGTCGGCGGCTCGGCCTCTTCCCCGAACAGCCCCACGTTCTCGGAGACCCCGGAGGGTTCGTCGGGGGTGCGGCTCGGCGGGTCGTTGGGGGGCACGCTGTAGTCAGCCGGGGGTCAGGCCGTGGCGGCTTCGGGTTCGGGCGCTTCGTCGGTCGCGGCCGCCGGCTCGGGTTGGCCGTGCCAGCAGATCAGGCCGGGTTCGGAGACGGGCGTGACCAGTTCGCACGCCGGGAGCACGCGCACGCACAGGCCGAAGCGACCGGTGCGATCGGGTTGCACCTGGCCGACGAAGCGGCTGACGTCGGCGTCGTCGGTGGCGGCGTCGAAGGACAACTCGGCGATGGCCAGGTCGCCCAGGGCGCCGGTCTGGTCGGCTTCGCCCAGGCAGGCCTGGACGCGCAGGTCGCCGGCGGGCAGGCCGGGGTGCTCGACCTCGGCGACGACCCGGACGTCGTCGGCGGGCCGGACCGCGCCGGGCGCGTGGGCGACGACCGAGCGGACGCGTACGCCGTGCCAAGCCCCGCGGAGCGCGCCCTTGCAGCGGGCGAGTTCGCGGGCCGGGGCCAGGTCGTCGGCGGCCATGTGGGCGGCGCGCTCGAGGGCCGGGAGGTAGTACTGGTTGGCGTAGTCCTTGACCATGCGGTTGGTGCCGAAGGCCGGTCCCAGGCGGGCGATCGAGGCCTTCATGCGCTGGACCCACCGGCGCGGCACGCCGTTGGCGTCGCGGTCGTAGAACTCGGGGACGATCTCTTGTTCGAGGAGGTTGTAGAGGGCGCGGCTTTCGATGCGGTCGGCGGCCTGGGGGTTGTCCAGGTTCATGCGGGTGCCGATGTTCCAGCCGACCTTGTCTTCGGCGGCCTCGTCCCACCAGCCGTCGAGGATCGAGCAGTTGGGCACGCCGTTCATGGCGGCCTTCATGCCGCTGGTGCCCGAGGCCTCCATGCCGCGCCGGGGGTTGTTGAGCCAGATGTCGCAGCCCTGGACGAGCATGCGGGCGACCTCGATGTCGTAGTTCTCGACGAACACGATGCGGTGGGCCACGTCGTGGTCGTCGGCGAACCGGACGATGCGCTGGATCAGCTCCTTGCCGCCGTGGTCGGCCGGGTGGGCCTTGCCGGCGATGACGAACTGGACCGGGTGGTCCGCGTTGCGGAGCAGGGCCAGCAGTCGTTGGGGGTCTTGCAGGAACAGTGCGCCGCGCTTGTAGGTGGCGAACCGCCGGGCGAAGCCGACGGTGAGGGCTTCGGGGTCGAGCGACGCGCCGACGTGCCGGGCCGGGCCCAGGTGCTCGGGGCGCATGGGGCTGATGCGGCAGCAGAAGGCGAGCAGGTCCCGCCGGCGGTCCTGGTGCATGCGCCAGAGCTCTTCGTCGGGGATGCGGCGGACGGCCTCGAAGGGCTCGTGCAGCTGCGCGGCGAGTTTGGCGTCGTCGTCGGCGTTGTCGGCGACGGGGTCGGCGTGCTCGCGCAGCGCGGCGTTGAGCTCGGGGCACAGCCAGCTCTTGGCGTGGACGCCGTTGGTCACGTGGCCGATGGGCACTTCGGGCGTGGGCACGCCGGGCCAGATGTCCTTCCACATGTCGCGCGAGACCTCGCCGTGCAGCTTGGAGACGCCGTTGCAGAAGTCGGAGGTGCGGATGGCCAGCGTGGCCATGGAGAACGGCTCGTCCTTGTTGAAGACGTTGTCGCGGCCCAGGGCCAGCACGCCCTCCATGTCGAGGTGGAGCGACGCGTGGAAGAGCTTGAAGTACTTTTCGACGAGTTCCTTGGGGAACCGGTCGATGCCGGCCGGCACGGGCGTGTGGGTGGTGAACACGTGCGACGCGGCGGCCTGCTGGCGGGCCTCGTCGAAGTTCAGGCCCTCGTGGTCTTCGAGCAGACGCCGGATGCGCTCGAGGGCGACGAAGGCCGCATGGCCTTCGTTGAGGTGGCACACGTCGGGGCGGAGGCCGAGCGCCTCGAGCGCGCGGTGCCCGCCGATGCCCAGCACGATCTCTTGCTGGATGCGGTGCTCTTGGTCGCCGCCGTAGAGCTGGTTGGTGATGCGGCGGTCTTCGGGGCGGTTGTCTTCGACGTCGGTGTCGAGCAGGTACAGCGGGATGCGCCCGACGTCGGTGCGCCAAACGGCGACGGTGACGCTGCGCCCGGGCAGCGCGACTTCGACGCTGAGCGGCTCGTCGGTCCCGGGCGCGGCGACGCGCTCCAGGGGCAGCCGCTCGAAGTCGAGCTCGGGGTTGTATTCCATCTGCCAGCCGTCGGCGGTCAGGTGCTGCTGGAAGTAGCCCCGGCGGTAGAGCAGGCCGACGGCGGTCAGGGGGATGCCGAGCTCGCTGGCGGACTTGAGGTGGTCGCCGGCGAGGCAGCCCAGGCCGCCGGAGTAGATCTGGAAACTTTCGGTGATGCCGAACTCGGCGCAGAAGTAGGCGACGTGCCCTTGGGTCCCGCCGGGCTGGTTGGCGAACCACGACGGGCCGTCGATGTCGTTCTGCAGCGAGGTGCGGACCCGCTTGACCTGGTCGAGGAAGCGTTTGTCGTGGGCGAGGTCTTCCAGGCGCTCGGCCGAGGCCCAGTCGAGCAGCTTGACCGGGTTGTGCTGGCAGCGGACCCAGAGGTCGGGGTCGACCTGCGCGAACAGCGCTTTGGCCCGGGGCTGCCAGGTCCACCAGTAGTTGCGGGCGATCTCGGCCAGGGGGGCCAAGGCGGGCGGGAGCTGGGTGGTCACCTCGATGGGGGTAACGTGCAGCGAATCGGGGTCGATCATGGTTCAGCCTTCTCGTAGGGGCACAGAGCGGGTCGGGCCGCCCCTACGTTAGTCGGCTGGGGGCCCGGCCGTGGTTGAGGCTGGCGCGGGGGCGTCGGGGCTGGATGTGGGGCTCGCCGGCGCCGCCCAGGCCTCGGCCAGGACCTCGATGGAGGTGACCGCTCTCCCGGCCCAGGATCGCAGCAGGGCGTAGGGCAGCAGGGCCAGCAGTGCAATCACCATGCCCGCCGCGGTGGTGAGCAGGGCCTCGGCGATGCCCGCGGCCACGTCTTTGAGCTCCACCGGGCCCGGGGCCTCGGCGACCACGTCGAAGCTCTTGATGATGCCGAGGACTGTCCCGAGGATGCCCAGCAAGGGGGCCGCCGTGACGATGACCGACAGCACGGGCAGGAATCGCTCGGCCTCGGCCCGGCCGGTTTCGACGGCGATCGCGGCCGTCGCCGAAGTCCGGTCGCGCGGGTCCGCGGTCAGCCGGCGGGTGGCCCGGTGATAGAGCGGGCCGGCGTGCTCGGCGGCGTCGCGGGCCTCGGCGACGTCGGCCCGGCCCAGCGCCGCGGTCGCGCGGGCCAAGGCCCCGGGGGTGTCCGGCCGGCGGCCCTTCCAGACGTAGACCAGGCGTTCGAGGGTGAGGGCCAGCGACACGATCGAGATCGCCAGCAGCGGCCACATGACCGGGCCACCCCGTTGGAACATGCGCAGGACTGTGTCGAGGCTTTCTTGCACGGGCGCAGGGTAGCGGGGCGGCGCCGCGGGCCGCGTGTCGCTACGTTGGGGGCAGACCGCCGGCGCCGGATCGCGCCGGGCGGATCGGCCGGTGTGTCGGGCGTCGCGGACGGCCGGCTGCACGCCGGCGACCACGGTGCTCGATGGAGCTGAGCGATGCCGTATCCGCTGACCCGTCTGTTTGCTCGCCCCCGTTCTTTCATGCTCGCGGCGTCGGCCCCGGCGCTGGTGGCGTCGATGGGGTGCCAGCCCGCCTCGACGGCCGAGGTCGACTTGGCCCCGCCCCCGCCGGCGTACCGCCCGGCGGCGTCGACGGTGCTGCGAGCCGACCTCGAGACCCCGCCCCAAGCCCCGACCCGGTCGGCCGAGCCGGTGGAGATCACCGCCGGCGCCAACACCCCGGTTGACTTCGGCGGCGACTTGGGCCCGGCCCCGGCCGCGGAATCCAGCCGCACCTACACGATCCAAAAGGGCGACAAGCTCTGGAACATCGCCAAGCGGGAGTACGGCAGCGGCCAGCGCTGGGTCGACATCGCCGAGGCCAACCCCGACATCAACCCCGACAAGCTGCCCATCGGGCTCACCATCGTCCTGCCTTAGTGACCCGGTAAGGGACACCAGGGCGGAGTAGGGCTTCGATTCGGCCGATGAACCCGGGGCGCGGCGGCGTCGTGCGGGGTGTTGACAGCCCGACGTGGGTCGATACGCTCGCCCGACTCGATGGCCCCGGATTCTGGTGAGAACGATTCGCTCGGGAATTTGGGCCTGCCGAGGGTGACATAGAGACGGCCTTCGGGACGTCGCGGGCCAGGTAGCTCAGTTGGTAGAGCACGGCATTGAAAATGCCGGTGTCCCCGGTTCAAGTCCGGGTCTGGCCATTCTTGTGTTTCATTGCCCGGGGCAGTTATTGAGTCGCTTGTGGAGTCGCATTGGCCGTGCACGCGGGCGTGAGCTGGCGTTGTCCCCCCACTGGGGAGTCGAGTTTGCGTGTGCGCTGGTCGGTCAAAGTGAAGAGCTTCCCTTTCTCGACGAGTTCATCGAGTTCGTCGAGACCAATGCTTGGCGATACGGCGGCGCCTGCGACGCTGCGTTCTTGACTGGCGTGGTCCAGTTCGAGAACTCCGATCGCCAGCGAGGCGAGCAGCACGCCGATCGACTGCGTGACTGGCTGAGCGCGGCGCCGACGGTGCAGCGGGTCGATCTGCTCCGGCTTATCGACGTGACTGGCGACCCGGATGCGTGAGACGCTCGCTTGCCGGATCCGGTGAAGTACCCGCGGCGAGTCGCCGTCCGCGCGCTTGGTTTCAACGCGTTCCTGCGCGATGATCGTGTCGTGCGCGTCGTTCCCCCTTCGCCTTCGCTCGACCCCGAACTGCTCGTCGCGGCGTATTCGCGCGGGCTTTTTCCCATGGCCGAGTCGCGGGGCGACACCCACGTGCACTGGCTCTGCCCCGACCCGCGGGCGATCCTGCCCATCGCCGAGGAAGACCCGGCCGGCGCGTTCCGCGTCCGCCGATCGTTGCGGAAGGCGTTGCGCGACGAGCCATTCGTGCTGACGTACGACCGGGCGTTCGCGCGCGTCGTTTCGAGCTGCGCGGCGCCGGGCCCGGGGCGGGAGCAGACCTGGATCAGCCGCCCGATCGAAGCCGCGTTCGTGCGGCTGCACGGGCACGACCTGGCGCACTCGATCGAAGCCTGGGCGCCCCCCCGGAAACCGCCCCCGTTCTCGCCCCCGGAACAGCCCCCGGAACAGCCCCCGCCCGCTCCCGCGGAAACGTGCTCTGAAGAGTCCAAGACAGCAAGCCCGACGTTTTCGCGCGCCGACGTTTCCGAGACGGATCTGCGGCCGCCGAAGATCGACGGGTTAGAGCTCGTCGGCGGCATCTACGGCTTAGCGCTGGGCCGCGCGTTCTTCGCCGAGAGCATGTTCTCGACCCGGCCGTACGCCTCGCAGGCATGCCTGGTGGAGCTCGTTCGTTGGCTGCGCGGGCGCGGCGCGCGGTTGCTCGACGTGCAATTCCACAACGACCACCTCGCGCAGTTCGGCGTGGCCGAGGTTGCCCGCGACGACTACCTGCGACGCTTGGGCAAGGCGCTGGGTCCTGGTTGGAGCGATTAGGCGGAAGCGGCCTCGCGGACTTCCCCTAAGCCCTAGAGGGCTGACGCTTCCCCAGAGCGCGCCGCGTCTTGTGGTTTGTGCAGGCGTTACGACCGGCATGGGTTCCGAGCCGGGTTTGTCGAACCGTCACACGCGGGCGCGGGGGTGTCGATTCGGGCCGATGGAACAGGGGGCTTGGGGAAGGAACGGCCGGCCCGGCCGGACCCCAGGCCGACCCGGGGGCCCCGCCCGGCGGCGGAGGCCGCGACGGGTGGCGCCGGCTGGGCAAACGCCGGCTTCGGGTTGCACCGGCTACGCAGGCCAGGCAGCCACGGGGCCGACGGAAACGCCCAAGCCGTTCGCAATGAGCAGGCCCGACGCCCCCTCATATGCGTTGACATGGTTCGACACGCCGGACCGCCCCGGCGCCCCAACCGACACAGACCCACGGAGGTCGTTGATGTTCTCCTCGCCGCAAGACCGTCCCGCATCCCGATCCGCCACGCCCCGCCCCTCCCGCGCCGCCCTTGTGCGCGCGCTGGCCGCGGCCGGCGCCATGGCGTTCGCTTTCTGCGGGACCGCTCCTATGGCTTACGCCGCCGCCCCCGAGGTCGCCTTCGTCGACGCCCCCCAGCGCTACGTAATCGGTTCGGGGCAAGACCTCGCCCTCGAGGGTCAGGTCGAACGCGGTCAGGACGTGGTCGTGCAGGCCTGGCGGCTCGACGACAACCGCATGGCGCCGAGCTTCAGCCACGTGATCGGCGCCGGCGACGACGTGGTCGTCTCCGCCGACCGCCTCGACCGGCTTGCACCCGGGCGGGTGCAGGTGCAGCTGCTGCTGCGCGACCGCTACCGGGTACGCCAGACCGTTTGGGTGAACCTGGACGTCGTCAAGCCCTCGGCGGCCCTGGCGCCGACGTTCGCGTTCGCCGACAACCGGATGGAACTCGCCGTGGGCGACCGCGGCGTCAGCCAGCCGGTGCGGCTGAACGTTTCCGGCCCGCTGCCGGCCGACTGCGATTACATGATCCAGGCGTGGCACGAAGACCAGGACCGGCTCGTGCCGGGCTTCACCCACGTGCTCACCGGCGACCAGGTGACGATCGATGCGGCCAAGCTCCGCGCGCTCGACCCGGGCGAGGTGACGCTGATCGCCGTGCTCCGCCGCAACGCCCGGGAGTTGTCGCGCACCGGCGCCCGTCTACGGCTTACGCCCGTCGGCGTGGCGTTCCAGAACGCATCGGCGTGGGCCGAGGTCGGCCAAGCTCCGGCCATTGCGCTCGCCACCACCGGCGACGCCGACCTGTCGGCGTCGATCCGCGACGGGTCCGGCGCCTGGAGCGCGCTGCCTCTCACCGACGCCGGCGTCGTGCCGGCCTCGGCGCTGTCGAGCCTGCCCGTGGGCGCCTACACGCTCCAAGCCCAAGCCCGAATCAACGGCGTGCTGATCGACGACGCGTCTAAGGCGTTCGAGGTCACCGCCCCGGCGGCCGAGCCGACGCCCGTGCCAGACGAGCCGCAAGCCGAAGAGCCCGTGGCCGAGTCGCCCCAGGCCGAAGAGCCCGTGGTTGATACCGAACCCGAGGCTCAGCCCGAACCGCAAGACCCCGCCGAGGTCGTGACGCCCTCGATCCGTTTTGCCAACACGCCCGACGTGGTGGTGCGCGGCGACGGCCAGACGGTCGGCGTGACGCTGAACGGCCCCATGCCCGCCGGCGGCGACGTGCTGTTCCAGGCCTGGTCGCTCGACCAGCAAGAGATCTGGCGGCCGTTCGCTCACGTCGTGAGCGGCGACACGCCTTCCGTGAGCGCTGCGTACATGGCCAAGCTGCCGGCCGGCCGGGTGAACCTGCAGGCCCTGCTGCGGGTCGACAACAAGGTGGTCCAGCTGATCTCGTTTAACTTGGACGTGCGCGACCCCGCGGCCGTCGGCGACGACCCCGCCCCCGAAACGCCAGGCAACGAAGGCGACGCCGATGCCGGCGGTTCCACGCCCGATGCCGGCGACGCCGGCGGCGCGGACACCGGCTCCAGCGCCGACCCGCAGCCCGAGCCCGAGTCCCCGGACCCCGTCGTCGAGCAGCCGTCGCAGCAGCAGGGCGAGCCCGAAGCGGAGGCCGAGCCGTTCCGCGTGTCGTTCCCCGGCGGGTTGCCCGCGCAGTACCTGCCCGAGTCGGGCGTGGCGATCCAGCTCGTCGTCGAGGGCGACCTGCCCGACGGCGCCGACGTGCTGATCCAGTCGTGGTCTGAGCGGATCAACGACCTGGCGCCCGACTTCACGTTTACGCTCGGCGGCTCGCCGTGGACCATCCCCGCCAGCCGCCTGGACAACCTGCCCAGCGGCGTGAACCACCTGCAGGCCATCACCCGGTTGCCCGACGGCACGCTCGTTCGCGCCGCCACGGTGATCGAGGTGCTGCGTGACGACGAAGAGCCCGTCGCCGAAGCCCCGGCGGACGAGGCGCCCCAGCTCGACCTGCCCACCGACGAGTCGGGTTGGACGCAGTACAAGCCGCACCCCGACGCGCAGGTCTACTACGTGTCCAAGGGTCAGAACGCCAACGACGCCCTGCGCAAGGTCCGGGCCGGCAAGGGCGACTGGGTCCTGCTCGAGCGCGGCGGCGAGTACCAGCTCGACAACCGCACGGTCGTCGGTCGCTCGGCCGAGTACCCCGCGGTGATCGGCGCCTACGGCGACGTGTCCAAGCCCCGCCCGTTGCTGGTGGACGACAACTTCGACCTGAACGAGTCACGCCACGTCGCGCTGCTCGACCTGGACTTCTACGCCAAGTCGCGCGACCCCTACCGCGGCGGCTTCCGCGAAGACGACGCGCCCAAGCAGATCGGCCTGACGGTCCGCAACTCGAAGAACATCCGCATCGAAGGCTGCCGGCTGCGGTTCCTGAGCCGCGGCGTCGAGGTGCAGCGCAGCGAAGACGTGACCTTCTACCGCACGGTCATGTTCGGCAACTGGAGCGCCAACCGCTTCGGCGGCAAGTTCCAGGCCCAGTACTGCGAAGACCTCCGCATCATCGAGTGCGTGTTCGACCACAACGGCTGGCTGCCCAAGGACAGCGCTAAGTCCGGCTGGGCCCACACGACCTACACCGTGGGCATCGACGGCCTGGTGATGAAGGACAACCTCTTCACCCGGGGCTCGAACGTCGCCATGCGGGCCGGTTCGGGCGCCGAGTACGAGCAGACCCGCTCGCCCCTGATGTCGGGCAACATCGTCGCCGACCACTTCACCGGCCTGAGCATGAGCAAGGCCTCGTACGTCAAGTACGACACCTGGCCGTCGAACAAGCAGGCCCGCGGCGTCGTCGACGCCATGGTCACGGCGAACGTGTTCACCCGGATCGGCGCCCGCGACGTCACCGGCAACATGCTCGACGAGGCCGTCGCCTTGGCCCTCAACGACAACACGCGGATCGAGAACAACTACTTCATCCACAAGACCAACGGCAGCCGCGACCCCATCAACTGGAGCGTCAAGATGGGCCGCGTGATCATGAAGGGCAACATCATGCACGACTACGGCAGCAAGCGGAACAAGCTCTGGCAGTCCTGGGGCGGCGGCGCGAGCGTGACCGACTCGGGCAACCTCATCGAGCGGCCCGACAACGAGTACCGCGACCCCTCGCGCGACCTGGTGAAGTACGCCAAGGACCGGCTGGGACTGAGCTACGACAACATGTGCCGGGCCATGGTCGAGCAGCGCAAGGGCGACTGGAAGCCCGCGCTCACCGCCCCGGCCATCCGCACCTACATCGCCCAGGGCTTCGACCGCTCGTCGTTCGACTAAGCCCGCGACCCGCCCGACAACTCAGTGCTTCCGACGGCCGGCCGTTCCCTCGTTCGCCCAGGGGAACGGCCGGTCTTCTTCGGGCTCGGGCTTGCCGAGGTAGCCGCACAGCTTCCGCCAGGCGTCGGGCCGGGTGACGTCGAGCTCGAGCAGCTTGCCCGGGCGGTCGGCGAAGTGGGCCCGCACCGCGTCGTTGTGCGACCGCATGGCGGCGATATACCGCTCGTGCTCGAACCAGGGCGAGCCGTAGAACGTGGCCCGCAGCCGGACGCCCTCGGCGAACTCGGGCTTGTCTTTGACCTCGTCGTACCGCTCGCGGCTGAAGAACTTGGTGACCGAGCCGACCCACTTGTCCTCGTCGCGCACGGTGAGGATGAACTGGGCCCGGGGGTACATCGCGTCGAGTTCGCGGTAGTACCGGGCCACCGGCAGGTCGGTGAAGCCGTCGAACTCCGGCAGGTACCACCGCCACTTGAAGCGGACTTCGCCGTCGACCACCTCAAAGCAGTGGGGGAAGTGGATGGCCTTGTAGCCGAGCTCTTCCAGGGCCACGGTGAGCGAGGTGGTGCCCGTCCGGCTGACCCCCACGCCGAAGATCATGGGTTTCTGGGCGTCGATCTGGCCGAGCAGCCGGTATCGCACCTGTTTGCGGATCTTGGCGAGCAAACCGCTCATGGCGGGGGAGCCTACTCGTTCGCGGCCGGGAAGACGCAGTGGGGCGGTTGCTCGGAGAGCACATCATTAAGTTTGTGTAATTAATGTGTGTTGGTTGGATGACTTCCGCCCTGGCAATCGACCCCCGGCGGCCGGATCGCGACCATTCTCGGACCTAGTTCACCCTAGACACCCGTGGAAAACCTGATAGGGTCTGCCGTGGGCCCAAGGACGGGTCCCCGAGAGGGTTAGGCACGGTCGGCGCGACGCCGGCCTGGGGCAAAGCGCAGCCCCGCGAGGCCTCCTCGGCACGTTCGGGATCCCCCTTCCCGAGCGAACGGTGTGGTCACGCGGACTTCCGCCTGGCGACCCGTTTCAAGGCTCCCCCGGCGAGAAAGACCCTGCCCCCCGCGCATTGCTGTCCGGATCCCCACCGGGCCCCGCTCCTTCCGGTTCATGCCCCCCTCGAGTGAGCGTTTTGCTATGACCGATCTTCGGCCGCTACGGACCCCCCGCCAACTGCTGGGCTTTGTGCTCGCCGCCACTGTGTCGCTCTGGGGCGTGTTCGCCTTGGCTCAGGTCGCGGTCGAGGTCGAAGATGACGCCCTGGGCTTCACCCAAGACTCGGCCCGCACGCACGTTGTCGGCGAGATGAGCACCGTGCAGGTCCGCGTGCCCGAACCGGTGATGAGCGCGCTGGACGACGGCGAAGCGGTCCGCGTCATGGTCACCGCCCGCGGCGCCGGCGGCGCCGGCGACATCATCGAGGACTTCGTCCACGACCTCGAACCCCCCGACTGGCGGGTCCGGCCCGAGCGTCTCGACGAACTGGGCACCGGGACCCACACGATCACGGCCGTGGTCGAGCAGGCGGGCGCCGTGATCGCCAGCTACAGCCATACCCTGTCCGTGCGCGTGCCCGGCCTGACCGAGGGCGAGGCCGCGAACCTGCTGCTCTGGGCCGAGCCGGCCCCGCTGCCGGAGGTGGTCGAGCCTCCGGCGGAGCCCGAGGCGCCGCCCGTCGAGCCGTTCATCGCCGTTGAGTTGCCCACGGACGAGTCGGGCTGGACCGACTTCCCGCTGCACGCCGAGGGCCGGGTGATCTACGTCAGCTCGAAGTCGGGCAGCGACAACAACAGCGGCTACTCGCCCCAGACCCCGCTGCGCACGGCGCCGGCCGGCCAGCAGAAACTCCGCGTGGGTAGGGGCGACTGGCTCCTGCTCGAGCGCGGCGGCCGGTACCAACTCGACAACCGAGGCATGACGGGCCGCTCGGCCGAGTTCCCGACGCTGATCGGCGCCTACGGCGACGTGGCCAAGCCCCGCCCGCTGCTCGTGGACGACAATCTCGACGTTAACCAGTCCCAGCACGTCGCGCTGGTCGATCTCGACTTCTACGCCGAGTCGCGCGACCCCTACCGCCCGGGCTTTCGCGAAGACGACGCGCCCAAGCAGGTCGGCCTGACCATCCGCGACTCCAAGAACATCCGGGTCGAGGGCTGCCGGTTCCGGTACCTCAGCCGCGGCATCGAGGTGCAGCGCAGCGAAGACGTGACCTTCTTCCGCAGCGTGATGTTCGGCAACTGGAGCGCCAACCGGTTCGGCGGCCACTTCCAGGCCCAGTACAGCCAGCGCCTCACCATCGAGCAGTGCGTGTTCGACCACAACGGCTGGCTGCCCGGCGACGGCGCCAAGTCCGGCTGGGCCCACACGACCTACACCGTGGGCATCGGCGACCTGACGATGAAGGACAACCTCTTCACCCGGGGCTCGAACGTCGCGATGCGGGCCACCTCCGGCAAGGAGTACGAGCAGGTCGTCCGGCCCCGGTTCCTGGGCAACGTCGTCGCCGACCACTTCACCGGGCTGGGCATGGGCAAGGCCTCCTACGTCAAGTACAAGGAGTGGCCCGCCAACAAGCAGGACAGGGGCATCGTCGACGCCCGCGTCGAAGACAACGTGTTCACCCGCATCGGCGCCCGCGACAAGACCGGCAACATGCTCGACGAAGGCATCTCGCTGATCCTTATCGACGACTCGGTCTTCCGGGGCAACTTCTTCATCCACAAGCCCAACGGCGGCCGCGACCCGATCAACTGGAACAAGCCCATCGGGGACCTGGTGCTCAAGGACAACGTCGTCCACCAGTGGTCGAGCAAGCGGGAAGAGCTGTTCCAAGCCTGGAGCGGCGGGTCGGGCGGCGCCAGCCTTTCGGGCAACAGCCTCTACAAGCCATCTGGGGCCTATCGTGACGCTTCGCGCAACCTCGAGACGTACGCCAAGGACAAGATCGGCGTGAGCTACGACAACATGTGCCGGGCCATGGCCGAGCAGCGTAAGGGTGATTGGAAGCCGGCCCTGACGGCGCCGGCCGTCGTCGAGTACATCCAAGAGGGCTACGCCCGCGACTGAGCCCGGCCCCGCGACGAAGGGAGTCCGATCGTCTCTCGTGACGCGCCGGCCGCCCGTAAGGCCCTTCGCCGCAGCCCGGAGGCCCCGACAACCGATCGTTAGTCTGACCCCGCCTGATCCCCGGGCGCGGAAGGAAGATCGATTGCGCGCCGAGGCCCGCCCGTGACCGACCCGCACGACCCCGCCGACGCTCCGGGCGCCGCGCCATCGTCCGCCGACGCTCCCGCGCCGGTCGAAGCGGCTCCGCCGGCCTCGGGCGCCAAGCCCGACGCCGGCTCGCTCAAGAAGCGCGCGGTCTCCGGCGGCAAGTGGTCGGCCGGCGCCTACGGCCTGTCGCAGATCATCCGGCTGGCCAACAGCCTGATCCTCACCCGCCTGCTGGCGCCCGAGGCCTTCGGCCTGATGGCCGTAGTCACCATCTTCCTCAGCGCGCTGCAGATGCTCTCCGACCTGGGCACCAGCGCCGCGGTGATCCAGTCGAAGCGCGACGACGACCGCTTCGTCAACACCGCCTGGACGCTCCAAGCGCTGCGCGGCGTCGTGCTCTGGGGCGTGAGCTGCGCGATCGCCTACCCGGTGTCGATGGCTTACAACGAGCCGGCGTTCGTCGCGCTGCTGCCGTTCGTCGGCCTCAACGCGATCATCGACGGCCTGAAGTCGACCCGGGTGGTCGTCGCCAAGCGGAAGCTCGACCTCAAGCCCGTGGTCGTGATGCAGTTGTGCACCCAGGTGTTCGCGGCCGTCGCCACGCTGGTGCTGGCCTGGAAGGTGATCGACTCGGTCTGGGCGCTGGCGATCGGCTCGGTGCTCGGCACGTTGGCCGCCACGGTTTGGTCGCACACGCTGATCCCGGGCATCCGCAACAGCTTTGCTTGGGATAAGGAAGCCATCCGGGCGCAGGTGCGCTTCGGCCTGTGGGTGTTCTTCGGGACGGTGGTCACGTTCTTTGCGGCGCAGACCGACAAGCTCATCTTCAGCTTCCTGGTGCCCATGAGCACGATGGGCGTGTTCTGGATCGGCGTGCAGCTGGGCTCGGTCAGCCGGAACCTGGCCCAACGGCTGGGCGGGTTCGTCGGCTTCCCGGCGCTCTCGGAGTTGTACCGGCGCGACCGCGACCAGTTCAACGCCAAGCTGCTGCGCGTCCGCCGGGCGATGGTCATCCCGCTTACGGTGATGAACCTGTTGGCGCTGGCGCTGGGCCCGGCGTTCGTCGTCGTGGTGCTGCCGGTGGAGTACGCCTCGGCCGGCTTCATCGTGCAGGTGCTCGCGTGCAGCTCGCTCGCCGGCATGGTGGTCACGACCTACGGCCAGGCCTACCTGGCGACCGGGCAGCCCAAGCTCAACTTCTACTCCGTGGTCGGCCAGTTCTTTGTGAGCACGTCGTGCGTGCTGGCGGGCTATGCCTTGGCAGGGGTCGACGGCTTCTTCTTGGGCATGGCGGTCACCGGATACGTGCGCTACTGCGTCGAGTGCTGGCTCTCGAGCAAGGCCGGCTTTTGGCAGCGGGCCTTTGACGTGAAGGTGCTGCTGCTGGCGACGCTGCTCGCGGTGGGCGCCATCGCCTTTTCGGCGCTGACGATCGGGTGGTTCTGGAGCATCAAGCCGTGACGAACCGCGAGCCTTCGCTATCGGTCGGCATGACGGTCTACAACGGCCAGCGGTACCTGTCCGCTGCGCTGGGCAGCTTGTTGTCTCAAGACTTTGAGGACTTCGAGCTTGTCGTGGTCGACGATGGTTCGACGGACGCCTCCCCCGATATCTTGGCGCGAGTTGCAAAGCGGGATGCGCGAGTCCGGGTGATCCGCCAGGACAACGCCGGCATCTCGGCGGCGGCGAACCGGATGATCGCCGAGACCCGGGCGCCGCTGATCGCCCGCATGGACGCCGACGACCTGGCCAAGCCCGGCCGTCTGACGGCGCAGGTGGCGTTCATGCAAGGCGAGGGTGCGGGGGTCGCCGCGGCGGGCTGCGCGGTCGAGTACATCGACGCCAAGGACCGCTTTCTCACCACCATCCGGCCGCCGTGCGACGACGCGACGATCCAGTCGATGCTGCTGCAGGGGCACTGCGCGGTCTGGCACACCGGGTCGATCTTGCGGCGGGACGCCGTCGAGAAGGTCGGTGGGTACAGCGCCGACCTCCGCTACGCCATCGACCTCGACCTCTGGCTTCGCTTGGGCGAGGTGGGCGCGCTTGCGAACCTGCCCGGCGCCTGGCAGCGGTACCGGATGCACCCGGGCGGGGTGAGCGAGACCAAGCGCGATATCCAGGAGGAAGACGCGCGGACGGCCGTCCGCCGGGCCGGCGAGCGCCGCGGCGTCGACGCCGTGTTCGAGGAAACCCCCTGGCGGCCGGGGTCGGACCGGGCCTCGAGGCAAGCCTTCCACCTGCAGTTTGGCTGGTGGGCCTACCACAGCGGCGAGCGGTCCACGGCGGCGATCTACGGGCTCAAGGCGGCGGCGGCCAAGCCCTGGAGCATCCGCGGCTGGCGGCTCGCGGCCAAGGCCGTGCTCACGTCGCCCGGCCCGGGTTCACGTTCCGGCTCAGACGCCCGCGACGGCCCGGACGCCGCCGGCCGATAGAGTGGCCCCGGAGGCCCATGCCCGACCCGCGCGTCACCGTTGTCATGCCCATGCGCAACGCCCGGCCCTGGGTGGCCGAGGCCCTGCGCTCGATCCTCGACGAGCCGGGCTGCCCGCCCGAGGCGCTGGAGGTCGTGGTGATCGACGACGGCTCGACCGACGGCTCCGCCGACGCCGTGGCCGAGTTGAGCGACGCGCGCATCCGCGTGGTCCCGGGTCCGCGGCGAGGCATCTCGGCGGCGTTCAACGCCGGGCTGGCCGAGGCCCGTGGCGGGGTGCTCATGCGGTGCGACGCCGACGACGTGTACGAGCCGGGCCGGGTCGGGCGTCAACTGGCTTCGCTCGAAGAAGACGCGGAGCTCGCCGCCGTTTGCGGGCCGTTCGTCATGATCGACCGGCAGGGCCGTGCGTTGTCGGAGGTCAAACCCGATCTCGGGACCGACCCGGTCGACCTGACCGACGAGCTGCTCCACGGCAAGACGCGCACGCACCTGTGCACTTATGCGATGCGGACCGAACTCGTGCGCGAGCTCGGCGGGTGTCGGCCGTTCTTCGAGATCGCCGAAGATTTGGACCTGCAGTGCCGTTTGGCTTCGCGCGGCGGGGTGCGGTTCGAGCCCGGCTCGGCGTACCGGTACCGGTTGCTCGACGCGTCGATTACGCACCAGACGGCGTCGGGCCGGCGGGTCTGGTTCACCGACTGCGCCAAGCGTTTCGCCTTGCAACGCCTGGAGTCCGGGCAAGATGACCTGGACCGGGGCGAGCCCCCGGAACCGCCAGAATCTCCGGCGGATGTGGTGCATGGCGAAACGCCGGCGGGCGCAGCGCCCCGTCAGTCGGCGGCGGCGCACGCGGCGCACCTGCTCTGCGGGCGCGCGTGGGCCGAGCACCGGTCGGGCAAGCGCCTGGCGGGTTTGTGCACGATGACGCGGGCGTGTTTGGCGCGCCCGTCGCACCTGGGGATGTGGCGCGGGCTGGTCGTGATGGGCCTGCGCAGCCTGGCGCCCGGCGCGGGCAGGGCGGAGTCGTCATGAGCCGGATCACCTTTGTGTTGCCGCACGCCGGGTTGTCGGGCGGGGTGCGCGTGGTGGCGATCTACGCCGAGGCGCTTCGGAAGCGCGGCTGGCACGTGTCGGCGGTGTCGTGGCCGCGGCCGCAGCCGAGCCTGCGGAGGCGGGTTAAGGGCGTGCTGCGGGGCGAGGGCTGGAACGCCGGCCGTCCAAAGACCGAGGGTTCGCATCTCGACGGCGTCGTCGACGACCACACGGTGCTCGACCGACCGCGCCCGGTGACCGACGCCGACCTGCCCGACGCCGACGTCGTCGTGGCGACGTTCTGGCCGACGGCCGAGGCCGTGTCGGGCTTGTCTCCGGCCAAGGGAGCTCCGGTGTACCTGGTGCAGCACGACGAGCGGGTGATCTCGCCCGGGCAGGAAGAGCGGGTCGCGGCGACGTACCGGCTGCCGATCGCCAAGGTCGCCGTGGCCGACTGGTTGGGCCAGATGTTGCGGGACGAGTTCGGCGACGCCGAGGCCGAGGTTGTGCCTAACGCCGTGGACGCCGAGCGGTTCCAGGCCCCGCCCCGGGGTAAGGCCGCGGCGCCGACGGTCGGCCTGATGTGCGCCCCGACGCATTTCAAGGGGTGCGACGTCTCCCTGGCGGCGTTCGACATGGCCAAGCGGGACGTGCCCGACCTTCGGCTCGTCGCCTTCGGCGGCCAAGCCCCGACGCCCGAGTTACCGCTTCCGGCAGAATCGGACTTTGTGCTCCGGCCCGATCCTGAGACGATGAACCGGGTTTACGCCTCGGCCGACGCCTGGCTGTTCGGTTCGAGGATTGAGGGCTTCGGATTGCCGATCTTGGAAGCGATGGCCTGTCGAACCCCCGTGATCGCGACCCGTGCCGGCGCCGCGCCCGACCTCGCCCCGCCTGGTGGGGGCTGGTTGGTGGACGTGGACGACGCCCCGGCGATGGCCCGGGCGATCGTGGCGTGCGCCGGGCTGTCTTCCGAGGCCTGGTCCGAGCGGTCCGAGCGGGCCCGGGCCGTGGCGTCGGGCTGGACGTGGGAACACGCGGCCGATCGGTTTGAAGCCGCGGTCCGCCGGGCCGCCGAGCGCCACACGGCCGGCGCCGGGGCTAGCGGGGGGACGCCGTCGGCGGGGGGGGCTGGGGCATGACCATCGATCCCGTGATGGTGATCCTGACGTTCACGCTGGCGACGCCGCTGCTGTTCCTGCTGATGCCGGCGCCCCGGGCGGTGCTGCTGATCTTCTTCTTGGGCTGGATGTTCCTGCCCAACATCTCGGACGCCGAAGCGTTCAACCTGCCGCTGCTGCCCAAGGTCCGCAAGACCACGGCGCCGGGCTACGCGGTGGCCATCGGCATGGTGCTGTTCGACCTCGGGCGGGTGCTGGCGTTCCGGTTCAAGGCGATCGACTGGCTCGCGCTCACGTTCGTGTTCATCCCGGTGATCTCGTGCTTCATGAACTTCGAGTACTTCGGCTACTCGCCGTTGCGCGCGGTGCACGGGTCGCTGTCGTTGGTGTTGCCCAACGTCTTGACCTGGGGCGTGCCGTACTTCGCCGGCCGGCTGTATTTCTCCGACGGCCCCGGGATGCTGCGGCTGGTCAAGGCGTTCGTCACGGCGGCGATGGTGTACGCGCCGTTCTGTTTGATCGAGGCCAGGATGACGCCACAGTTCCACCGCTGGGTGTACGGCTACCACGCGACCGACTTCGCGATGGCCATGCGCTTGGGCGGCTTCCGCCCCCGGGTGTTCATGTGGCACGGCCTGATGACGGGGCTGTTCATGTGCTCGGCGGCCGTCGCGGCGACCTGGCTCTGGGTCTCGGGTTCGGTCAAGAAGATGTGGGTGTTCCCGATGTGGATGGTCGCGCCCGGGATGATCGGCATGGGCATCGTCACCAAGTCGACCGGGGCGATCGGGCTCATGCTGGCGTTCCTGGCGGCGATGGCCGTGATCTATGTCACGAAACTCAAGTGGATCCTGGTGGTGATGGCGATGGCCGCGCCGCTGTACATCACCGTGCGGGTGCTGGGGTGGCAGGGCTTCGAGCTGCTGAACCTGGCGCACAAGTTCGACGACGAGCGGGCCATGTCGCTCGGCGGGCGGATGATGAACGAGAACGCCTTCATCCAGCGCGGGCTCGAGCGGCCGCTGTTCGGCTGGGCCGGGTGGGACCGCTGGCACGGGCGTATCGACGGCAGCCTCAGCGCCCAGGCCGAACGCTACGCCGATCGCATCACCGTGCCCGACGGCTGGTGGGTGATCGCGTTCGGTACGACGGGCTTTGTGGGGCTCGGATCGCTGATCCTGTACCTGACGATGCCGGCGATCCTGCTGGTGAAGCGGGTCCCGCTGAAGTACTGGTTCGGGCCGGCCGGCGCCGCGGCGGCGATCGCCTTCGTCTGCGCGATGCTGATGACCGACTCGATCTTCAACCGCATGGAGGCGCAGCCTTACCACATGATGGTGGGCGCGGCGGTGGGCACGCTGGCGACCTTCCGGGTCGGCGCGGGCGCCGCGCGCCCGATGCGCCGTCGTGCGGGGCCCCAGTCGTCGGGCCCGGCGACGGACGCGTTGCCCGAGGCGGAGTCCGCCCCCGATGCGCCGCCCGAGCCTCCGCCGGATGTACCCCCGGACGCGCCCCCGCACGGCCCGCCGATCGCGCCGCGCGGGCCGGCGCTCGGATCGGCCTAAGCGCCGGCCCGTGTTGTCGCGGGAGAAGGTCTCTCGCCGATCGCTGACCCCGGACCCCGGTTTGTGCTATCACGCTGCGGTCCTGCCGCCCCGCACCGCTTAACCCTCCATGACCGACGCGCCCCACGTGCTGTCCATCGTCATGCCCTGCCACAACGAGCAGGAGGTGCTGCCCAGCACCTTCGAGCGCGTGTTGGCGATGTCCGAAGAGTTCGGCGGCTTGGGCCTCGGCCTCGAAGCGGTGTTCGTGAACGACGGCAGCCGCGACCGCACGGGCGACCTGCTCGACGAGAAGGCCTCGTCGGACGACCGGGTCAAGGCCGTGCACCTGACGCGTAACTTCGGCCACCAGGCGGCGGTGACCGCCGGCCTCGAAGCCGCGACCGGCGACGTGATCGCGGTGATGGACGCCGACCTGCAAGACCCTCCGGAGGTGTTGCCGCAGTTTTTGGCGAAGTGGCGCGAGGGATACCAGGTCGTGTATGCCGTGCGGACCAAGCGGAAGGAGTGGTTCGGCAAGCGCTTCGCCTATTGGGCGTTCTACCGGTTGCTCAAGGCCGCGAGCGAGATCGAGATGCCGCTCGATTCGGGCGACTTCTGCGTGATGGACCGCTCGGCGGTCGACCTGCTCAACCGGCTGCCCGAACGGCAACGGTTCGTGCGCGGCCTGCGCACCTGGGTCGGGCTGAAGCAGACCGGCGTGGTCTACGAACGCGCCGCCCGCCAGGCCGGCGAGCCCAGCTACACCTTCAAGTCGCTGCTCAAGCTCGCCTCCGACGGGCTGGTGAGCTTCAGCTCGACGCCCCTGCGCCTGATCACCCGGATGGGGGTGTTCTTCCTGGCGTTCTTCGCGCTGGTGTTCCTTTACGTGATCGTGGCCCGCTTGGTGTTCGGCCAGGGCCCGGCGGGCTGGGCGTTCAACGCGTGCCTCATCCTCTTGGGCTTCTCGTTCAACCTGATCGCGCTCGGGGTGATCGGCGAGTACCTGTCGCGCATCTTCCTCGAGGTCAAGGGACGGCCGACGTTCCTGGTGGCCCGCACCGTGACCGTCGATAACCCCGCCCCCGGAAGCAGCACCGCCCCCGCCCCCGCCCCCGCCCCCGGAGTTGGCGACGGCGGGGCAGATGCGTCTCCGCCTGCCGGTGAGGGAGCGTCGGCGTGAGCAGGAGCTCGGCCCCGACCGGTTCCCGCCCCCCCGCGGCGCCGTGGGGGTGGTTGGCCCTGATTTTCGTGGTCGCGCTGGGGTTGCGCGTGGGCGTGATCCTGGTCGACGGGTCGTACCAAGACCCGCAGTCGGCCGGCGCCATGGAGCACCGGGCGATCGCGACGCAGATGATCGAGGGCCACGGCTTTTCGTTCATCGAGAAGTGGAACGGGCGCCAGCTCACCAGCGTGCAGTCGCCCCCTTACCCAACGGTGCTGTACCTGGCGTACTCGGCGTTTGGGGTCGATGCGCCTGCGGCGTATTTTTCGGCGATGGTGTTCAACGCCGTGCTCGGTTC